>NZ_AP024324.1:600000-848037 GCF_018408855.1 Caballeronia sp. NK8
ACCATGGTCAGACGCTCTGGGCGAACGTCACGCACGGCAACAACACCTCGGCAAGCGACAGTCACGCTTCCGGCTTCACCTCGCGCGACAACCAGGTGGCAACCGGCGCGGATATCGTGCGCAACGCCACGACGAAGGTGGGCGTCGGCTTCGCCTATACGCAGACCAACGTGTCGGCGGATTCGGGCAACGGCGCGATCGAGGAAAGCATGGGCTTCGTGTACGGGCAGCATGCGCTCGGCCGCGTGCTGATCGACGGCACGCTCGGCTATGGCGCGCAAAGCTGGGACACGCATCATGCCGACGCGCTGGGCACCACGTCCGGCCTCACCAGCGGCACGCACGGCCGCGACGTGCTCGCCGCCACGGGCGTGCGCCTGCCGGTGGACATCGGCACGCAGCGGCTCGAGCCGTTCGCCCGGGCGATCTACCAGCACGTGTCGCGCGATGCGAGCTCGGAAGGCGCGGCGTCGGCCGCGGCGCTGTCGCTCGACAGCTACTCGGGCAACGGCGTACGCATGATGACGGGGCTTGCCGGCGGCTCGCGTGTGCAGGACCCGCTCGCGCAGCGCGTGACCTACCGCTTCACGGCGGCCGTGGGCGTCGATGCCGGCAGTCTCACGCGACCGAGCGTCGACGCAAGCCTTGCGGGACTCGGCCTCACGACGACCTCGCCGCATTCGGGCCGCGTGTTCGGGCAGCTCGGCCTCGACGGCACGCTGCGGGTGTCGAAGAACGGCCATCTGTTCGCGCATGTCGAGGGCGAAGCGGCGGCTCGCCGGACGGCGTATGGTCTGACCGCCGGCGCGCGCGTCGCGTTCTGAGGTTCGAAGCAGTGCGGATCGCGACTCACGCGGTCCGCTCGATCAGAACGTATGGCGAATGCCCGCCATCACGCCGAGTTGACCGACGCCCGCATTCGGCGTCGTGCCCGGACCGCCCTGGCTCAGCGTGTAGCGCGCCTTCGCGCTGTTGAAGACATACCCGCTTTGCAGATAGACGCCGGTGCGCTTGGACAGCAGATAGGTGCCGCGCAGCGCGGCGAGCGTCGCGCGCGTGTCCTGCGCCGTGTCGACAGTGCGATACACGCCCCCATCGACGAACATCGCGGGTGTCACGAAGTACGTGCCCGTGAGATAGAAGATGTCGGTATGCACATCGGCGAGCGTCGGCGACACCGTTTGCACGCGGCGTCCGAGCCAGCCGCCGCCTACTTTCAACTGGCCGAGCTTGATATAGCCGTTCAATTGCGTGCGAGCATCCTTGTCGCCGCTGTTGGTCAGCGCAATCGGCGCGGTTCCGTTGAAGAGATTCGCGGCGGCGCCCGGACCGCCGCGCTGCTCGTCGTAGGACGCGGCGACGCCGAACGCATTCGCGTCATAGCGCAGGAGCACCGACCACTGCCGGCACGCGTTGTAGTTGCCGGGAATCGCACCCGCACAGGTTCCCTGTCCGGGCGAGTTGCCCGTTCCCGCCGAATCGCGGCCGAGCGCGTACGTGCCGCCTATCGTGACGCCGCTGAAGGTGCCTTTGTAGGCGACCGTATTGTCGCTGCGCGCATTGGGCATGTATGAATCGAGCGAGCCGGCGCCACCGTAGATATCCGGCCCGAGCTGATCGGCATCGACGATGGCCCAGTAAGACATGGTGTATTGCCGCCCGAAACTGAGCGTGCCGAAGCGGTTCGACACGCCGACCCACGCCTGCCGTCCGAACAGGCGGCCGCCCTGATTGACGTCGCCGGAGCGGACGTTGAAACCGTTCTCCAGCGTGAAAATAGCCGAGTAGCCGCCGCCCAGGTCCTCGACGCCGCGCATTCCCCAGCGCGAGGGCAGCGAGCCGGTGATGCCCGGCATCCGCACGACCTTGTCATCCGTCGGTCCCGCGTGCGTGACGAGTTCGATGCCCGTATCGAGAATTCCGTACAGCGTCACGCTGCTTTGCGCGTGCGCGCCGCAGCACAGCGTAAGCGCGGCAGCGCCCGCCATCATCTTGCGTTTCATGTCTCCGTCCTTTTATGTTTTTAGCGATGCCTATGCTTCGGTGTTGTGTATGAAGTTCTCCGGCACGGGCGGTCCCCATAGATAGAGCGAGTCCTCCGGAGCGAAATCGCCCGCGGGCCATGCGTGTCCCGCCGACACGAAATCGATATCCGCCGAGTACTCGCAGAAGGATCCCCACGGGTCTTCCACGTAATGGAAGTAGTTCGAGCCGAGCACATGACGTCCCGTGCCCCAGCCTTTCGTGTAACCGGCGGTCGCCATCTGCGCTGCGCCTTCGCCCACGCGGTTCACGTCATCGACGTCCCATGCCGCGTGATGCCAGCCGCGCGCGCTGCTCTTTGCGAACGCGACGAGGTGATGATCGCTGCCGTGCGGCGCATGCGTGAACGCGATGATGTCGCGCGACTGGTCGGAGAGGCGCAGGCCGAGCGCCGCGCCGTAGAAGTCGATCGCGCGCAGCACGTCCGGCGAAAACAGCAGCACGTGCGACAGGCGATTCGGCCTGACCCGTTTCACCTCGGAACGCGTGCAGTTGCCACGCGCATCCGCCGCGGCGCCCGTGAGCGCATGCGGCGTCTTCGATGACGGACTGGTCTTCGGTCCCGCCTTGACCTGAATGAGATTGCCATCGGGATCGCGGAACCAGAGGCCCTCGTCGCCATCGACGAATCGCGCGCCTGCGCCTTGCGCTTGCGCGCGAATCGTTGCGATATCGTGCTCGAAACAGTTGAAGCTCAGATACGCCAGCGACTTGTCCGCCGCGGGCAGCGCGCGCGCCCAGCGCCAGCCGTCGGCGGCGCGCAGTTCGAGTTCGTTCCGATGCGCGCCCGCACGCGCCACATCGAGCCCGAACGCCTTGAAAAAGCGCTCGGCTTCATCGACTGAAGGCACGTTGAGCGCGAAGTGATCGATCGAATGAACGGCAGCCATGATCGCCTCCCGAGGTTCAGCGCGCCGGTTCGTCCGCGATGACATTGCGCAGCACGCCCATGCCTTCGACGCTCACTTCGCACACGTCGCCCGCCTTCATCAGCAACTTCGGCGTGCGCGCCCAGCCGATGCCCGAGGGCGTCCCCGACACGATCACATCGCCCGCTTCGAGCGTGATCGCCTCGCTGATGATGCTGATGAGCGAAGCCACGTCGAACACCATCTCGTCGGTATTCGCGGACTGCACCACGTTGCCGTTCACGCGCGTTTCCAGCCGCAGGCCCCTGACGCCCGGCGGCAGTTCATCGGCGGTGATGAGATCGGGGCCGAACGCGCCGGTCGCATCGAAGTTCTTGCCCACGGTCCATTGCGGCGTCTTGAACTGATACTCGCGCACGGAGCCGTCGTTGAAGAGCGAATAACCCGCCACGCAGGCGAGCGCCTCGTCCTTTGCGATATGACGGCCGCCCTTGCCGATCACGACCGCGATCTCGCCTTCGTAGTCGAGTCCTTCGGAGTCCGTCACGCCGGGACGGATCATCGGCTGATCGTGCGCGACGAGGCTCGTGTTCACGCGCAGAAACAGCGTCGGATACGCGGGCTGCTCGTAGTTGCTCTCCTTCGTGTGATCGGCGAAATTGAGTCCCACGCAGATGATCTTCGGCGGGCGCTGCAAGGGCGGCAGCAAACGAAGTCCCGCCATCGGCAGCTTCTCTTCGCTGGCGCTTGCACGAGCCCATTCGTTCAGATCGACGCCGCGCGCCAGCACCGATTCCAGTGGCTCGATGCCGAGCACGCGCACATCGTCGCCATCGCGCACGCCGAGCGTCGCTTGTCCTTCCTTGATGAAATTCACGAACCGCATGTCTTGATCCTTTATCGAAATGGAAAAATTGCAGAGGTCAGGCGCGCGACCGATACACCCAGCCGTTCGCGAGCATCGCCAGTCCGGCGATGACAACCGGCGCCGCGAACAGCGCGAAGGCGGCCGTCAGCGAATGGAAGGTCGCGAGCAGCACGCCGCCCGTCATCGAACCGATGATCGAGCCGATGCGTCCCACCCCGAGCGCCCAGCTCACGCCAGTCGCGCGCGCCGCCGTCGTATAGAAGCCGGCGACCAGCACGTTTGCGCCGGTCTGCGCACCGGACAGCCCGAAGCCCGCCATGAACACCGTGACGTACACGAGGAACGGCTCGCCGATCGCCACGCCGATCAGCGCGATCGATACCGCCGCGATCGCATACGAGCCGGACAGCACGAAGAACGGATTCATCCGGTCCATCAGCCGCGCGTTGACGAGCGATCCGAGCGTGCCGCCGAGCGGCAGCATCGCGCCGACACGCGCCGCATGCGAGGCATCGATGCCCGCGCTGGTGATCACCGTCGGCAGCCAGCTGCTGACCTGGTAATAGACCCACAGCGTGCAGAAGAACGCGATCCACAACAGCAGCGTGCCCGTGCGATAGCGCGTGGAAAACAGCGTGCCGATCACGCTTTGTTGCGCGTGCTCGCGCCGCGCGTCTTCGGGCGCGAAGGTGTCGATGGGCGTATTCGCATCGCCGGTCAGGCGTTCGATGGTGCGGCGCGCTTCCTTTGCATAGCGCGGCTTGCCGGCCATGAAGCGGATCGATTCCGGCAGCCACAGCCAGATCACCGGCGCGAGCAGCAGCGGAAACACGCCGCCGAACACGAACACGCCCTGCCATCCGAACGTGGGCAACAGCAGCGACGCGACCGCGCCGCCGCCCGCGAGACCGAGCGTGAAGCCGCAAAACATCAGCGTGACGCGCATCGCGCGGCCGCGCGGCGGACTGAATTCGGACGACAGCGTGATCGAGTTGGGCATCGCGCCGCCGAGGCCCGCGCCGGTCAGAAAGCGCAGCGCGATGAGCCATCCCGCCGACGGCGCAAAGGCGCAGGCGAGACTGCCGAGGCCGAACAGAATCAGCGAGATCGCGATGACCCGCTTGCGGCCGATGCGATCCGCGAGCGGCCCGAACAGAAAGCTGCCGACCGTGAGGCCGAAGAGGCCCGCGCCGAAGATCGGCCCGAGTTGCGCGGGCGTCAGCGACCATGCCGATTTCAGGAGCGGCGCGACATAGCCGACCGACGCGACATCGAAGCCATCGGCGGCAACGACGAGAAAGCAGAGAACCAGCGTCAGGACCTGCAGCGGCGAGGTCTTCGCTTCATCGACGATGCCTTGCGGTGCAACGGATTGCGCATGCATGTTGGTGTGTCTCCGATCGATGCTTTTTTATTGAGTGACCAGCGCGGCTTCGTTCGCGCACAGTCCGACAGTGCGTCGCGCGGCCGCTTCGAACGCAAGGTCAAGCGCATCGCCACGCCACGCGACATGCTGGTCGGGACGAATCAGCACGTAGCCCGCGCCGTAGGCCTGCGCGACTTCCGCTTCGTCGATGCGTACGACCGCGAGTCGAGGCAGCGCACGGGCGGCGCGTTGCACGGCGTCGGCATCGAAAGCGGCGCTCGCGGCCTTCGTGCATAGCAGCGTGAAGCCCGGACCGAAGCGATCGAACAGCGATGCGCCATCGGCAAGCCAGACATGCGGCGCGCGATGCCCCGCGCGCGCGGTCGGCAGATAGAGATTCGCGGCATCGGGCGGCGGCGACCCCCCTTCCGCTTCCACGAGCGGCGATGCTTCATAACGCGTGCCGAGATGCACGCCGGGAATCACGAATTCGCCGGTGGCATGAAACGCCAGGTAATCGCCGATGGCTTCACGCGCGGCATCGCCCGATGCGCCCGCTTCGAATGCCGCGTCGGGCAGTCGCACGTGACCGATGCCGTCCGCGAAGCCGCGCGCGAAGGCGGTGTTGCGCAAGGCCGCGGGCCGGCGCTCCGCCTCGTAGCTCGCGCCGAGCGCATCGCCCGCGAAGCCCTTGATCATCGCTTCGAGCTTCCATGCGAGATTGGCTGCATCGTCGATGCCGGTGTTGTAGCCGAGACCGCCCGTCGGCGTGAACAGATGCGCGGCGTCGCCCGCGAGGAACACGCGGCCCGCGCCGAAGCGTTCGGCGACCAGCGCGAAGCCCGCCGTCCATGTCGATGTGCTCTTCACTTCGAAGGGAATGTCCGCGCCGATCGCCTCCGCGATGCGACGGCGCACGCTGTCCTCATCCGCGACTTCGCCCTCGCGCAACTGCACGTTCATGATGAAGTGGCCCGCGCCATCGACCGCGATGATGAGCGCGCGCTGACGCGGGCTGAAGGTCCAGTATTGCCACGCCGGCGCACGCTTGCTCACGCGATAGATATCGGGCGCGTAAAAGTACACGGCGTCCATCTGCCCGCCCATGAATTCGCGTTTTTCGCCGGCCATGCCCGCGAGCCGGATATCGAGCGCCTTGCGCACGAAACTGCGCGGACCGTCGCAGCCGATCAGATAGCGCGCCGTGACAGTGCGTGTGTCGCCGGCATCGGATTCGATCGTCGCCGTGACCGATGCTTCGTTTTGCGTGAAGTCCACCACGCGCGATGAAAAATGAACGTGGCAATCGGGATAGCTGCGGGCGGCGTCGAGCAAAACGGGCTCGACATAAAGCTGCGAGCAGCGATGCGGCGGCTCCGGCGTCGGCCAGGTGAACGCGTGTCCCTTCGCCCATTCGACCGCGTCGCGCGATGCGGGCTGATGCAGCCGCGCCAGTTCGTGACCCGCGATCGACGTGAAATACGCCACGTCCGGTGCGTAGTCCGCAGGCAAACCCAGCGAGCGCACTTTCGACGCAATGCCGATGCGCCGGAAGTGCTCCATGGTCCGCGCGCTGTTGGCATTGGCGGCGGGATGACGGCTGGTGCCGCTCTTGGCATCGAACAATTCGACGCTCACGCCGCGCTGCCCGAGTTCGGCGGCGAGAAACAGCCCGACCGGGCCTCCGCCCACGATGATGACTTCGCAATCCAGCACATCCGTCTCCTGTTTTTTCTGAAGCTGGATGCGAAGTTAAACGCGTCGCCGCTATAAATCTATACAATGACTTTCATACCCGGAATGAATCTGATTCATACATGCCGACCCCCGACCTGAACTTTCTGTATGTGTTGCAGGCGCTCGACGAGGAGCGGAGCGTGTCTCGCGCCGCCGAACGCCTCGGGCTGACTCAGCCTGCCGTGAGCCATGCACTGGGGAAACTCCGTACGCTGTTTCAGGACGATTTGTTCGTGCGCGCGGGTTCGGTGATGGCTCCGACGCCGGTGGGCGAGCGGCTCGCGCAAGGCGTGGCGCACGTGCTCGCGGTGGTGCAGGAAGAAATCTGGAGCGCGAAGGCCTTCGATGCCGCGAGCACCACGCGCACGTTCTCGGTGTGTCTGAGCGACATGGGCGTGATCGTGCTGTTGCCGCGCCTGCTCGCGGCTTTGCGCGAACGCGCGCCGAACGCGACGCTCAAGCCGATTCAGCTTCCGTCGCTGGAGCTGGCGAGCGCGCTTCAGGACGGCGCGCTCGATCTCGCTATCGGCTATCTCGGCAAGATGGGCGAGAACCTGCATCAGCAGCCGCTGTTCAGGCGCTCACTGGTCGGCATCGTGAAGGGCGGCAAGACGCGCAGGAAGATACGCATGACGCTCGATGAGTTCATCGCGCGCAAGCATGTCGTCGCGGGCACGCTGGCGCTGACGAACCAGTTGCTCGAAAAGGAATTGCGCCGGCTCGGTTCGAAGCTGAAAGTGGGTATCGACGTGCCGTATCTGCTCGCGGTCCCGAGCCTCGTCGCGACATCGGATTTCATTGCGGCGGTGCCGGATGAACTCGCGGAACTGTTCTCGCGCCTCGCGGATGTCGATGTGTTCCCCTTGCCTGTCGAACTGCCCGATCTCACGGTGCAGCAGTTCTGGCACGCGCGGCATCACAACGATGCGGGGCATCGGTGGTTCAGAGGTCTGGTGGCGACGACGCTCGGGTCAGCCGCCCGAAAACCGGTGCACGTGTAGACTCGCACGGTAACGAAAGACTTGACTCACCCGATTCCGGAGACAGGCATGCTGGAACTTCGACCCGGTTGTGAATGCTGCGACAAGGACTTGCCTCCGGATTCGACCGAGGCGCTCATCTGCTCGTTCGAATGCACCTTCTGTCGCGATTGCGCAGCGAACGTGCTGGGCGGCGCCTGCCCCAACTGCGGAGGCGAACTGCTGGCGCGCCCGCGCCGCGCGGCGGACAAACTCGTCAAACATCCCGCCTCCACCCAGCGCGTGTTCGATCCGACATGCCGGGACAAGGCGCGGCGCACGCCTTGACTCATCGGATCGTGGCGCCCAGCAAATCCGTCACGTCGATGCCGTTTTTCGCCGCGTCGAGTTGCTCGTCCGGCACCGGTCCTTCGCGTTCGAGATCGACCAGCGCCTGATTCAGATCGACATATGGCCGCATGCGGACTTCGTAGGCGGCGAACGCATTCGCCGGAACGTCCGGGCGGCGCACGAGTTCATGCGCGAGCACGAACGCGCCGACAAGCCCGAGGCTCGTGCCCTGCCCCGAAAACGGCGATGCGCAATGCGCCGCATCGCCAGCCAGCACGACACGGCCTTGCGACCACGCGGGCATGTGTATTTGCGCCAGCTCGTTGTAGTAGAACTGGTCTGTGCGCTCCATCGCGTCGAGAAACCTGGGGAAATCGCCTTTCAGATGCGCGCAGCTTTCTGCTACGACGCGCTTCTGTGCATCGACATCGCTTCGGGACAATGCTGGATCGGGCGCTGCAAAGCCCACCCCGATGCGCAACTCGCGCTGGTCCCGGCTCGGGTATATGACATAGCCGAGTTCGTTCATCCGGTGCCCGATCTGCCAGCCATCGAGCCCGATGAGATTGGGCGTCGAAAACAGCGCGAGCACGACGCCGAGCGGAGCAACAACCGCTGCTTCATCGTTGAACACCTGCTTCCGGACGTTCGAGTAGATTCCATCCGTACCGATCAGGATATCGAAGGATCTGTCCGAACCGCTTTCGAACTGGACCTTGACGCCGTCCGCGTGCTGGTCGATCGCGCGAATGCTATCGGCATACATGAACTCGACGTTCCCGCTCAGTGCGTTCATCAGCAACTCGCACAGGTCGTCGCGGAAGATTTCGATGTCGTCGCTGTCGAGACGGCCCGCACTGTACGTGCGCTCTTCCGTCCGATGTATCTCCTTGCCGTCGGCATCGAGCATCGACATGCCCTTGAGCCGTGTACGCAACGCGCGTGCGTCATCGAGCAGGCCCATCGCCTGCACGACATGCAGCGCGACGCCACGGATATCGACGGCCTGACCGCCACGCCGGAAACCATCGGAACGTTCCACGAGCGTGACGGCAATTCCCGCGCGATCCAGCCAGAAGGCCAGCGCGAGACCCGTGACGCCGGCGCCGGAAATCAGAGCGTTGCGAATCATCGTAATTCTCCTTGAGGTTTATCGGCCGAGCCAGAGAAGCGTCTCGTCGTGAGCCGCTGGCAGACGGGTTGCACATTGGGCAAACTACCCATCAAGAAGCGACTCCCCATCGACATATTGATAACCGCGATCGCGCGCCACCGCCTTGTAAGTGACATTCCCGTCACACACGTTGAGTCCGCGGCGAAGATGCACGTCTTCCTTCATCGCACGCTTCCAGCCCTTGTCCGCCAGCATGAGCGCGGGGCCGATCGTTGCATGGTTCAGTGCGAACGTCGACGTGCGCGCCACGCCTCCCGGCATGTTCGCGACGCAATAGTGCACGACCCCATCGATGAAGAAGACGGGATCGGCATGCGTGGTCGGATGCGACGTCTCGAAGCAGCCACCCTGATCGATGGCGACATCGACCATCACCGCGCCCTTCCTCATGCCGGCGACGTGTTCCCGGGTGACGAGCTTGGGCGCGGATGCACCCGGTATCAGCACGCCGCCGATCACGACATCCGCATCGAGCACGGCCTCTTCGATGCTCTGCGCGTTGGAAAACGCGGTCGTGATCCGATTGCCGTAAACCAGATCGAGCTGACGCAGGCGATCGACGTTCTTGTCCAGCACGGTGACGCGCGCGCCGAGTCCGACCGCCATCTGCAACGCATTCGTGCCAACCACGCCCGCGCCGATCACGGCGACGTGGCCAGGCGTCACGCCAGGCACGCCCCCGAGCAGGACGCCGCGCCCGCCCTGGGCGATCTCCAGAAAGTGCGCGCCGGCCTGCACCGCCATGCGTCCGGCGACCTCGCTCATCGGCGCCAGCAGCGGCAGTCCGCCGCCCGACCCGGTGATGGTCTCGTAGGCAATGCAGATCGCCCCGGACTCTACGAGCGCCTTCGTCTGGACCGGGTCCGGCGCGAGATGCAGATACGCATAGAGGATCTGTCCGGGCCGCAGCATCTGACACTCGGCGGGCTGCGGCTCCTTGACCTTGACGATCATGTCGGCGGAAGCGAACACTTCCGCGGCCTCCGCGACGATCTCCGCGCCCGCCAGCCGGTACTGTTCGTCGGTCAGGCCGATTGCGTCGCCGGCTTGCGCCTGCACCACGACCGGATGTCCACGCGCGGTGAGTTCGCGCACGCTGGCCGGCGTCAGTCCGACGCGATATTCATGGATCTTCACTTCCTTGGGTACGCCGATACGCATGGCAGTCTCCTGTGAGCGCGTCACGCTTCGCCAGCGACGATTTTCTTCATACCTGAAACCATGCCGGCGACAGCCGCGAGGTCGTGTCGTCGTCTCGTGCGGCGACGATCGTTTCCAATCTTATCGGTTTCGCAGGGGTGTTCCGTCTGAATCGCTACAATGGCGCGGACACATTTCCATCGAAAGCATCGCAGGCGAGACATGCTGACTTCCTATTTCTGGAGCGGCGACGCGATCCGCAGTCGAAGCGTCAGTGACGTGGTTCTCTCTGGCACGCTCGACGTGCCCGCGCCCTCCGCACGACTGCTCGCGGATTGGCAAAGAGAGACATCGTCGCGGCTCGCTCTCGAACCCGGCGATGTCGAGCCAATGCCTCTGGCGCGAACGCAAATGCGCTGGCCGGACTACAAGCGCTGCGTGCAGACCATGTCGGACTGGACACGCGCGCTTGGACTGCACGGCGTGCTCGCCGACAGCGACGTCGCGCTCATGGCGTGTCGTGGCGCGCGCTATCACCATGACGCCGCGCAATATGGCGGCAAGGCCTTCTGCAATCTCTTCCTGAGCGAGGACCGTGGCCTGGACGTGCATTTTCCCGCCACGGGACTTCGTATTCCGCTGACCCGCGGAACAGCCCTCATATTCGATACCGGTCAGCCTCATGGCGTGATTCAGCGCCACCGCGACAATTTCAATGAGGCCGATTTCGCGCCGGATCAGGACTGCATCCAGATATTCCTGAGCTGGGAGCTTCCGATCGAGGACGCCCAGGTTGCGCAAGTCCTCGAGGTGGACTTTGACGTCGCCCGTCCGACGTCGCCGTTACCGGATGAAGAACAAGTGTGGTTGAACGGCTCGCCAGTTGCCGTGTGCCCGGAATCGGGTCGCTGGTACCGGGCCGACTGACTTCAACCGTGAGCGGCCGGCGCAAGTTGCGCGATGTCGACGGGCTTGCTCGACGAGCGAATGACGCGCATCACGACCCATGCGATGAGATAAGCCGAACCGCAGACGACGAACAGCACGTTGTAGCCGGCGTCGATGTGACCGAGCACCTTGAAATGGTCCAGCACCGCACCGACGACGAGCGGGAACAGCGTCGCACCCAGCGCACCGGCCAGGCCGCCGATCCCGACGACCGAACCGACTGCCGCCTTCGGAAACATGTCGGAAGCGGTCGTGAAGAGGTTCGCCGACCATGCCTGATGCGAAGCCGCCGCGAGGCTCAGAAGGCCGACCATCGCCCACATGTTCTCGATGAACGGCGAGAACGCAATCGGCATCACGAGAAACGCAAAGACCAGCATGGTGGTTTGTCGCGCCTTCGTCACGGACCAGCCGCGCTGAATCAGCCTGGACGAGATGAAACCACCGCCGATGCTGCCGATCGAGGTCGAGACGTACACGATCACCAGCGGCAGGCCGAGGTTCTTCAGATCGAGGTGGAAGCGCGAATTGAAGTACGAAGGCAGCCAGAAGAGCATGAACCACCAGATCGGGTCGGTCAGAAGCTTGCCTGCGAAGAATGCCCACGTCGGGCGCAGCTTGAGCAAGGTGAACCAGCTCACCTTTTGCGTCGCGGGAGCGGGCGCTGAATCCTCGCTGATGTAGCCGAGCTCCGCCTCGTTGACCTTCGCGTGTTTCGCCGGCACCTGATACATGAAGTACCAGAAGCCCAGCCAGATAAAGCCCGTCAGTCCGGTGACGAAGAACGCAGCCTCCCAGCCATACGTTGCGGCGAGCCATGGAACGGTCGCCGGTGCCGCCACCGCGCCGATGCTGGTACCGGAGGTGAGAATACCCACCGCGAGCGCTTGCTCCTTGCGCGGGAACCACTCCGACACGCTCTTCACCGCGCAAGGGAAGCTGCCGGACTCAGAGATGCCAAGCAGGGCACGCATGACGCCGAAGCCCATCGTGCTGCGCACGAGCGCATGGCCGCATGCGGCGATGCTCCACACCAGCACGCACACGCCGTAGCCGATCTTGACGCCGAACTTGTCGACCATCTTTCCGGACAACACCATGCCGATTGCATAACACGCGGTGAACACCATGACGATGTAGCTGTACTGTGTCTCGGTCCAGTTGAACGTGACGGCAAGCTCGGGCTTGAGCAGTCCCAACACCTGACGGTCGAGGTAATTGATCGTGGTTGCGAAGAAAAGCAGCGCGCAGATGCGCCACCGGATAGCTGTACGGTCCATGAGCGACTCCTGTCTCCTGAAATGCCTGATCCGCTGATGCGGCTTGAGAGTTACCGGAAAAATGCGGGGCGTTTCTCGCGAAATGCCGCGACGCCTTCGATTGCATCGGGGGACGCCTTGCACACCGATGCGGCGAGTTCGTGAGCGTATTCGTGCTGGCCCGTCTCCATCATCCGAACGAGCCGCTTACCGACTGACAGCGAAGTCCTCGATCGCTTGATGAGCGTTGCGCAGATTGCGTCGACGCGGCCGCGCAACTGATCCGCTTCGACGGCCTCGTTGATCACGCCCCATGCAGCGGCGGTTTCGGCGGAGATCGGTTCACCGAGAAGAATCAACTCACGCGTGCGCGTCGCGCCGACGAGTTCGGAAAGCCGCGAGCAGCCCATCCATCCGGGGATGGCGCCCACCGACGCTTCAGGAAAGCCGACCGTTGCCTGTTTGCTTGCGTAGCGGAGATCGCACGTCAGCGCGAGTTCGAATCCGCCGCCGAGCGCGCTGGCGGAAAGAACAGCGATCGTCGGTTTGTCGAGTTCGGCGATGCGACGGAACACGCGGTTGCCTTCGCGAATGAAGCGCGTGCCCATCTTCTGCGGATCGATATCGCCCCACTCGTTGATATCCGCGCCGCTGCAAAAGAAGCGCGGACTCGCGGTTTCGATTTTCAGCACGCGGATTTCATCATTGCGCTCGACGTCCGTCACGGCGCGTTCAATGTCATCCAGCATCTGCAACGTCAACGCGTTATGACGCGATACGCGGTTGAGCGTAATCGTGGCGACGCCACCTTTGGCCTCGTAGAGAATGTCGGTGTCGGACATGTAAAACCTCTTTGTCAGTGAGCCGCAGCGGCTTCGAGCAGGCGCTCGTCGATGAGCGGCGTGAACTCCATGCGCGAGAGCACATCGCGGTGCATGTCGACGCCCTTCGCCACTTCGACGAGGCACACGCCGAGCGCATCGAGCCTGAACACCGCGCGCTCGGTGATATAGAAAACTTCCTTTCCGTCCAGACGCGCCTGCACGCCGCTGAACGTCACGTGCCGCACCTTTTTCACGGCCTTCGGCACGGATCCCGGCGAGAGAATGTCGAGCGCGTCGCCTTTGCGTTCCACACGCAAGCCCTTGGCCTCGAACGCGCCGCAGAACACCAGTTTTTTCGCGCCCTGCGCGATATCCATGAATCCGCCCGGCCCGACGACCGTCGAGCCGAGCTTCGACACGTTCACGTTGCCTTCTTCGTCGAACTCGCCCATGCCGAGGAAGGTCACGTCGATACCGCCGCCGCTATACCAGTCGAACTGATCGACGCTCGGCATGATGGCGTCGGCGTTGCGCGCGGTGCCGAACATCGAGCCGTCGAGCATCGAGCCGCGGTGGACGCCCTGCTCGACAGAACCCCAATACTCGTCGCCGCGACCTTGCGAGGCGAGGACGGCCGGAATCGCGCCCGGAAAGCCGAAGCCGAAGTTCACGGATTGATCGATGCCAAGCTCCTGGGCCGCGCGCTCGGCCACGATGAGGCGCATGCCATCGGGCATCTCGACATCGGGTGTCTCGCCGAGCGCTTCGCCGCTCAACGTGGCGTCGTACTCGCTGATCTGGCACTGGCGCTGAGCCGGGGTCTCGACAGTGAAATCGACCATCACGCCAGGCACACGAACCAGACGAGCGGGCACGTGCAGACGCGGCCGCGATTTGACCTGCGCGATGACCTTGCCGCCGCTGTTGTGCGCGGCCAGCGCGACGGCATAGATGTCGAGGTCCGCCGGTTCATGACGGGTCGAGAGATTGCCCCTGTCGTCCGCGGACGACGCCATGACGATCGAGAAGTCGATCTTGAAGGGCTTGTAGCGCAGGAATTCCGTGCCGTCGATTTCGATCAGCTCGACGAGATCTTCGGTGGTGACGTCGTTCAGCTTGCCGCCGTCCAGACGTGGATCGACGAAGGTTCTCAGGCCGACGCGCGTAATCACGCCCGGCCGGCCCGCGCCGATTTCGCGGAACAAGGTCGCAATCACACCGCCCGGGAAACTGTAGCCCTCGATCGCACCGCTTTCGGCCAGCTTCTGCATCGCCGATGACCAGACCCAGTGGCCGCCGATCACGCGCCTGACCATCCCGGCGTGAGCGAATCTGCCGAGGCCGCTGCCCTGCCCGTCGCCCACGCCCAGCGCATGAACGACCGTCAGATTGCGCGGATGGCCGGTTTCGAGAAATCGCGCTTCGATCGCAGCGAGGATCGCGTCCGGTTCGAGCAGCCCGCCGCCCGATCCGGTGATGGCGATCGTCGCACCGTCGAAGATCGAAGCCGCAACGGCTTGCGCACTGGTCCACTTTTTCACAACGCCTCCTGATTCGAAAATCTTTAGTACCGAACCGTATCGTTACTTGAAACGAATCGTGGCACAGGCAAAAGCGACGTTCAAGGGAAAAGCGCCTGAAATCGGGTTTACGATGATCGATGCGTACAGAGCCGCTCGTACGCCACGATTGCGACGCGATGGCGTTGTCAGTTACCGTTTAACTTTGGATGTGACCCACGAATATGCAGACCCCAGTCGAACCGGGCGGCGAAGTACGCGCTGTCGAGAAGCCCGCGCGTGCCAAGCGGCTGCGCGATCCGATCCAGACGCAAGCCAAAATCCTCACTGCCGCCAAAGCCGAGTTCGCGAAAGTTGGACTGGGCGGCGCGCGCATCGAGACGATCGCCGAGAAGGCCGGCGTCAACAAGCGGATGATCTACGAGTACTTCAAGGGGAAGGAAGAGCTGTTCCAGACCGTCCTCGAGGAAATGTGGACCGACATCCGGACCGAGGAAAGAGCGCTCGGCCTCGATAAGCTCGCGCCCGTCGAGGCGATCCGGGCCTACGTGACGTTCACCTGGAACTATTACCTGAAGAACCCGGAGTTCATGTCGCTCGTGAACAGCGAAAATCTGCACCGGGCCCGGCATGTCAAGAAGTCGAGACGGTTCAGCGAACTGCATCGCGGCTTCGTCAACATGCTGCAGCATATTCTCGAGCGAGGCGTAGCCTCCGGCGACTTCAAGGCGGGCGTCGATGCAAGCCAGTTGCACCTGACCATCGCCGCGCTGGGTTATTACTATTTGACCAATCGCTTCACCGGCGAAGTCATCTTCGGCTTCGATTTCGTCTCGAAGGAAGCGCTTCAGAAACGTCTCGACTTCAATCTCGAAACAGTCTTCAGCCTGCTACGCCCGAGCTGATCGCGCCGCGCTCCTCTCTTCTTCGCTCCATCGCACAAGGGTTTTCCGCTTCATAGGGGAAAACCCT
This sequence comes from Caballeronia sp. NK8, assembly GCF_018408855.1. Classification (GTDB taxonomy): domain Bacteria; phylum Pseudomonadota; class Gammaproteobacteria; order Burkholderiales; family Burkholderiaceae; genus Caballeronia. Next base: position 616,031 of record NZ_AP024324.1, read on the forward strand.
TTTTTGACAGCGCGTTTCGACAGGTATTAAATAACGAAACGGATCGTTACTTAGGAAGAGATGAAACATGGAACAACGCCAGGTCGCGCTGGTTACGGGCGCTCGTCGCGGCATCGGTCGGGCGATCGCGCTCGAACTTGCCAATGCCGGGTTCGACATCGCCATCACGGACGTCGAGACATCGGAGGAGTTGGTCGCCACGCGCGCCGATATCGAACGCGTCGGTGTGAAGTGCGTGGCGCTGACATCGAATCTCGCGGACATTGCGCATCACGACGCGCTGTTTCAGGCGGTCGACGATGCGCTCGGCCCCGTCACCTGCCTGGTCAACAACGCTGGCGTGTCCGTCATGTCGCGCGGCGATCTGCTCGACGTCACGCCAGAAAGCTACGACCGATGCCTCAACGTCAACACGCGAGGCACCTTCTTCCTGATGCAGGCATTCGGCCGGCGTGTCGCGCGGGCGCGGCAGTCGGCGGTCAATCGCTCGATCATCACGATCACCTCATCCAACGCCGTGGCGGCGTCGCCACAGCGCAGCGAATATTGCGTGTCGAAGGCAGGGCTGTCGATGGCCACTACCCTGTTCGGTCTGCGGCTGGCTGAACTGGGCGTCAGCGTATTCGAAGTACAGCCGGGCCTGATCGAAACCGAAATGACCGCGCCATCGAAGGCGCGTTACGACGCGCTCATGGAGGACGGGTTGACCGCCATCAAACGATGGGGCAAGCCGGATGAAGTCGCGCTTACGGTACGCACGCTCGCAACGGGTGGTCTGCCGTTCAGCGTGGGTCAGGCGATCCGCGTCGATGGCGGTCTTCTTGTTTCCAAATACTGATTTCGAGATTCGAACTATGCAAATCAAGCTTCCCACCCTGGACGGCGCGCTCGCCGACTACCGTCTGACCGGCACGCCCTTGCAGGTCGTCAAGCCCGCGACGGCGTTCAACCGCATCGCCTACTCGGCGGCGCACGTGGTCGCCGATCCGCTGCGTAGCGGCGAACTCGGACAAGCCTGCGCGATCGACTGGGACCGGACCATCGAATATCGCCGCTATCTTCTGGAGCAAGGTCTGGGGATCGCGGAGGCGATGGATACGGCGCAACGCGGCATGGGCCTGTCGTGGGACTCGGCGAAAGAGCTGATCGTCCGCACGCTGAATGAAACGCGCGACATTCCCGGCGCGTCGATCGCATCGGGCTGCGGCACGGATCACTTGCCGGTCAACGACGCGCGCTCGTGCGACGATGTCATCAAGGCCTACCTGACGCAAATCGAGAGCGTCCAGCGCGCGGGCGGCCAGATCATCCTGATGGCGAGCCGCGCCCTCGCGCGCGTGGCCAGGGATGCGAACGACTACATTCGTGTCTATCGCGAAGTGCTGGCCGCGTGCGACAAGCCGGTCATTCTTCACTGGCTCGGCGAGGCATTCGATCCCGAACTGGCCGGATACTGGGGTCATGCCGACTTCGAAAACGCGGCCAAGGTCTGTCTCGAAGTCATCGTCGCGAATGAAGCGAAAGTCGATGGCATCAAGATTTCGCTGCTGGATGACGCGAAGGAAATCGCCTTCCGCCGACGTCTTCCTGCGTCCGTGAAGATGTACACCGGCGACGACTTCAACTACCCGGTGCTCATCGCCGGCGATGAATTCGGTTACTCGCACGCGCTGCTCGGCATCTTCGATGCGATCGCGCCTGCGGCGTCACAGGCGTTGTCCGCGCTCGCCGCGAACGATCTCGCTCGCTATGACGAGCTGCTCGCGCCAACGGTGCCGCTGTCGCGCCATATCTTTCGCGCGCCGACACAGTACTACAAGACCGGAGTCGTCTTCCTCGCCTATCTGAACGGATTCCAGCCGCACTTCTTCATGCTCGGCGGCCATCATGGCATGAGGCCGCCTGCCTATCTGGCGGAAGTCTTCCGGCTCGCCGATCAGGCGAATCTGCTCAAGGATCCCGAGTTGGCCGTCAGCCGCATGCGAGCGGTCATGACCACGCTCGGATGCACGCAATGATCATGGAACCTCTTCACCCCGCCCGTTGTTCCATCAACACCGCGACACTCGGACATCGCGAAACCATCGACGTGACGATCGACCGGATCGCCAAAGCGGGGTTCGGTGGACTGGCACCGTGGCGTCATGAAGTCGAAACGGCCGGCGTGAGCAGGATCGCCAGGCAGATTCGTGCGCTGGAACTCAAGGTCAGCGGGTACTGTCGGTCGACGTACTTCCCTGCCGCGACGCAGGCGCAGCGTCTGGTCAACATTCAGTCGAACGTCCGGGCGCTGAACGACGCGGCTGAACTGGGCGCCGAATGCTTCGTGATGGTGGTAGGCGGCCTGCCTGAAGGAAGCCGCGACCTGTCGGCGGCGCGCACGCAGGTACGGGACGGCATCGGCGCATTGCTTGAAGCGGCGCGCAAGCTGGGCGTCCGCCTGGCGATCGAACCGCTGCATCCGATGTATGCGGGCGAAAGGTCGGTGATCAACACGATCGATCAGGCGAACGTCATCGCGCGCGAACTCGATCCGCATAACGATGGCTTCCTCGGAATTGCTGTCGACGTGTATCACTGCTGGTGGGACCCGCGGCTGGAAGCGGCGGTCTCTTCGATCGGCAAGGACGATCGCATTTTTGCGTACCACGTCTCCGACTGGCTCGTACCGACGAACGATCTGTTGCTCGATCGCGGCATGATGGGCGATGGCGTGATCGACCTGCGGGACTTCCGGCGAAGCGTCGAAAATGCGGGCTATGCCGGCATGGTCGAAGTCGAGATCTTTTCGCGCGACAACTGGTGGAAACGGCCACCCGATCAGGTCCTGCAGACGTGCGCCGCGCGCTTGCAATCGGTCTGCTGAGGCTGATCCGTTTGCGTAGAAAGTCGAAACTCCAGATTAGTCCGCTCCGGACTAGCGCAGGAAGATCTCTTCAAGGTCCGCTTCGTCCTCTGTCGAGTCAAGATCCAACGAACCTTCGATGTGGTCGAGATGCTCGAGCATGATCTTCGCGGCCGTTTCGCCATCGCCTTGATTCAAGGCAACCACGATACGTTCATGTTCGTCGGCTCGGCAGCTCGCGACGATCGGTGCGTTATACAGAAGAATGACCAGGCATGTCAGGGTGGAAAGCTCGCGCAAGCTGCGGGTGAATGACGAGTTACCGGCGAGCGCTGCCGCAAGGTTATGAAACTCTCCGGACAAGCGGATGATCGCGCGCTTGTCTTCGACTTTACGAGCGTTAATCTCCTTATCCAGATGCTCCTTCAATGCCGCCCGCTTCTCGTCGGTCATGCTATTGGCCAGACGGCGCATGACAGCGGGCTCGATCAGTCTTCGGGCCTCGAATACATCCCGAGCCTGTTCCACCGAAGGCTTTGCGACGAACCAGCCTCGCTTCGGAAAAACCTCGACGATTTGCTCATAGGCCAGCTTGCTCAGTGCTTCCCGCACCCGCGCGCGACTGGCCTTGAAGATCGAAGCAAGGCGCTCCTCAGCCAGCTTCGTTCCCGGTGTCAGCCGATGCTCCAGGATCGCAAGGTAGATTCGCTCGTAGATTTCGTCGCTCGTGCTGTCCGTCGACTGCGTATCGTTGAGAAGAGGAAGAACTGAATTCTTGGGCATGTTGGAAAGCCTTTCTGGACGCTCGGGGGGGCGCCTCGGAGTTGCTTGCGTGAGGGTTGTCACACACCGTGATAAGGATGCTCTTTGATCCAATGGCGAGCAATATCGATCCGCCGGGCAAACCAGACATCCTCGTGACTCTTCACATAGTCGAGGAATCGTTCGAGACCGGCGGCCCTCGCCGGATGCCCGATCAGCCTGAGATGAAGGCCGACTGACATCATCTTCGGCGTCTTCGCTCCTTCCTTGTACAGCATGTCGAATGCGTCTTTCATGAAATCGAACCACTGTTGCGACGTGCCCGTGGTACCCGCATATTGTCCGTCATTTGTCGTCAGCGAATACGGAATGACCAGGTGCGGCGTCTCGCCTACCGTGGTCCAGAACGGAAGTTCGTCGCCGTAGTAGTCGGAGTCGTACAGAAAGCCGCCGTGCTCGACCAGCAGACGCCTTGTATTCACCGATGGCGAATAGCGGCAATACCACCCTTCGGGCGGCCGGCCGATTGTACGCGTGAGCGACTCGACGGCCATCCGGATGTGCTGCCGCTCCTCTTCCGGCGCAAGCCGATAGTGCTGTATCCACCGCCAGCCGTGACTGCAGACGTCGAAGCCCGACGCTCGAATGGCCGCCGCGGCCGACGGATTGCGCTCCAGCGCCAGGGCGCACCCGTAAATGGTCGCCGGCAAGTCACGCTCTTGAATTATACGCATGAGCCGCCAGAAGCCTACTCGGCTGCCGTACTCGAAAAGCCCTTCCGCCGCCAGGTCCCGACCGACCACGCCCGAATGCAGGCCATGCGATTCGGTGAACCAGGTCTCGCTCTGCGTTTCGCCGTGCTCGATCGATGGTTCGGAACCTTCCTCGTAGTTCAACACGAGGTTGATTGCGATACGTGCCCCGTTCGGCCAGTTGGCGGAGGGCGGGTTGGCGCCGTAACCCTCGAAATTGCGTGCGGGTGTCGTGCGATCGTTGCTCATGAAATCTCCGGTTCCGTCAAATCATGACGTCGCCGCCGTTCGGCGACAACGTCTGACCCATGTAGTAAGCGCCTCCGGTTTCTGACGCCAATAGCAGCGCGGTCGGGGCGATTTCGTCGACCTGACCGAAGCGTCCGGCCGGGAGTTGCGCGAACTTCATCGCGCGCCATTCGTCGGTGAAACCGGCCAGCATCGCCGTCTCGACCGGCCCGGGAGCGATGGCATTGACGGTTACGCCAAACGGCGCTCCCTCGTAGGAAAGCGCGCGCGTGAAGCCGACGAGACCCGCTTTGGAGGCGCAATAGTGCGCCGCGTCCACCGTCCCCTTATAGGCCAGCTGTGACGCGATGTTGATGATCCGGCCGTAGCGGCGCTCTTTCATCCCATCGAAGAACTGACGCGTGACGAGGAACGCGCCGCGCAGGTTGACCGCCATCGTCTGGTCCCAATCCGAGACCGAAAGCTTGCCGAACGGAATTTCGCTGCAGACGCCCGCTCCGTTCACCAGAATGTCGACCGGTCCGAAAGATCGGCGCGTCCAGTCGCCCAGTCGCGCAACCGATTGATCGTCGGTGACATCGCACTCGACGACTTTCACGTCGGCGCCGCGTGCCTCCAGCTCCGATGCCCACGCCGCGGTGCGCTCCTGATCCTTGAAATGCGCGACAAGAAGCTTTGCTCCGTGCGCGGCAAACAACTCGACGATCGCGCGTCCGATACCGGTATTGCCTCCGGTCACGACGGCCGCTTTTCCTTCGAGGGAGAACGATTCCATGAGTGTCTTCCTTAGCTTTTATGCGTTTGTTCCAGCCAGTGCGCGTATCGGCGAATCCCTTCCGCAAGTGCGACACGCGGGACGTAGTCCAGATCGCGTCTTGCCGCCGAGAGATCGAACTCGTCCTGAAACTCGTCCAGCGGATCGGGACCGTTCGCGAGTTCGATGCTGGCCGCCGGGTAGATGTCCCTCACGATATCCGCGATGTCCGACAGCGTGACTCGCGTTCCTCCGGTCGCGTTGTATGTGCGTCGCGGCAACGCGGGCGCATCGAACGCCTTGAGCAGCGCGGCGGCCGCATCGTCGACGTGGATGAACTGACGATGGAAGTCAGCGCCGAAGTGGAGCGTCGTCGGAAGGCCGGCTCGCGCATTCGTGAGCATGTCCCGAATGACGCAGTCGGTCGTGCGGCGCGGCCCGTACACCCACGAAAGACGAATACTGACCCCGTCGACACCATATTGTTTTGCGTAGGCAGAGACCATCTGCTCGCTCGCGACCTTGCTCGCGCCGTAGAGGCTTTCCGGCTCCATGTGCGAATCTTCCCGCACCGGATCGCCCTTTGCGTGACCATACGCGCTGGTCGACGAACAGAACACGAAGCGCCGCGACTTGTAGATGCGTGCGAGTTCGAGGACATTCGCGGTGCCGACTATATTCACCTGCACCATTGCGTACGGGTTGTCTCGCGCAACCATCGGACCAGAAAACGCGCCGCAATGAATCACGCCGGCAAGGCCGGGGCCGGTCACGGCATGCAGTTGGTGGATGTCGTTCAGATCGCATTGCATGACGTCGACACCTTCGATCCGGCCGGCAAACCGGTCGATTGCAATGACGTGATCGCCTCTGTCCAGCAGGGCGCGCGCAATCGCATTGCCGACCAAACCTGCCGCTCCGGTGACAAGCACCCTGTCCTTGCTCATTGTCTGGCTCCTACGACATCGAGAGCCGCGACTCTCGGTTTGCATTCGATGGGAAGTTCGGCCTGCAGAAGCTTGCGCGTGTACGCTTGCACCGGCGCAGCGAAAATCGACTCCGTCTCGCCCGTCTCCACGATCTTCCCGTACTGCATCACGGCCACGTAGTGCGCCAGTGACCGGACGGAGTTCAGATCGTGGGTGATGAAAAGCGCGGACAGCCCCATTTCCGCCTGCAGGTTGCGCACGAGATCGATGATCTGCGCACGGACGCGAATGTCGAGCGCGGTCGTGCACTCGTCGAACACGACGAAGTCCGGATTGGCAGCCAGCGCCCGCGCGATGCCGACGCGCTTCTGCTCGCCTGCGGTGAGCTCGTGCGGATAGGCGCCGACGCGCCGTGCCGACACCCCGACGAGCTGCAGTAGTTCAAGGATGCGTTTCTGACGGTCCGCGCGCGTCATCTTCGGCAGAAGCGCGAAGGGTTCCGCAATCAGGTCGCCCGTGCGCCAGCGCGGATTGAGCGATACGTAAGGCTCCTGAAACACCATCTGCATGCGGCGCCGAATGCCTCGAAACTCCGCGTTGCTCATCGCGCGCGTGCTTTGGCCATCGAAGCGTATCGTCCCGGAATCCGATTCGAGCAGACGCAGCAGGCACTGACCCGTCGTGGTCTTGCCAGAGCCACTCTCGCCGACCAGCGCCAGTGTTTCACCTCGCGCGATCCTGAACGAAACATCATCGATCGCCCTGACCACCGCGTGCGTGCGGTCGGACTTGAAGGTCTTGACGAGATTCTCGACCTCGAGCAGCGGCGGCTTCGGCGCAATGCCGGCAGCCGAACCCGTATTGAGCCTGAGCGTAGAGGGGCGCACCTTCGCCGCATCGAGCAGCTCGCGGCTGTACTCTCGCTCAGGCGCCTTGACGAAGTCTTCCACCTCGGCGAGCTCGATCAGCCTGCCGCCTTTGATGATCGCCACCCGATCGCAGTAATTCGCGACGATCCCCAGATCATGCGTGATGAGCACGACGCCGAGACCCAGATCCTTGCCCTTTTGCGCCATCAGGTCGAGAACCTGAAGCTGGATCGTTGCGTCGAGGCCGAGCGTCGCATCGTCTGCCAGCAGAATCTTCGGCTGCGCGATGAGCGCCATGGCGATGACCACGCGCTGGGCCATGCCGCCCGACATTTCATGCGGATAGGAATGCGCTCTCGCTTCCGGATTGACGATGCCGACCTGCCTGAAGAGTTCGATCGCTTCGGACCACGCCTGCTTCCGGCTCATGCGCTTATGGTCGCGCAGCACGCGCACGACCTGCGCGCCGACCGTCTCGACCGGATCGAGCAGCATCTTTGCGTTCGTACCGATGAGCGCGACATCGCCGCCGCGATATTTCTGCCGCTCCTGCTCGCTGAGCTTGAGGATGTCGCGCCCTTCGACCTTGATCGTGCCACCGCTCACGCGCGCGCCATCCGGAAGCATGTCGATGATCGCGCGTGCCAGCACCGACTTGCCCGCGCCCGTCTCGCCAACGATGCCGATGATTTCGCCACGCTTGAGTGAAAAGCTGATGCCATCGAGCACTCTGGTCTGCTCGTCGCCCCAGTCGACCGACAACTCGTCGACTTCGAGCAGCAATGAATCTGCGGAAGTATTCATCTTTCACCTTTCGAGGCTGGAGCAGCAAAGCGTTTGAGCGCGTCCCCGAGGACGGCGAACGTGAGCACGGAAACCACGATCGCCAGACCGGGGAAGAGCGCCGCCCACCAGACACCCAGAATCATTTGCTGAGCGCCGTTCGCGACCATGAGGCCCCACTCGGGGGTGGGCATTCGCACGCCCGCGCCCACGAATGACAGGCCGGCGGTCAGGAGAATCGCCATGCCGATGCTGATCGAAATCTGCACGATGGCCGGCGTGATGGCATTGGGCAGGATGTGCCTGAACATGATCGTGCCATCCGTTGCGCCACTGCAGCGAGCCGCGCTGATGAACGGCCTGTCGCGCAACGAGAGAACCTCGCCCCGGATGAGCCGGGCGAACATCGGTACGAACAGCACGGCCAGGACGATCGCCACGTTCCAGATTTCCTGCCCCATCACCGAGACGAGCGCCATGCCGATCACGAACACAGGAAACGACTGGATGAAGTCGAACACGCGCATCACGAGCGTACTGACCGCGTTCCGGTAGAAGCCGATGAGCAGCCCGACGGGCACGCCGATCACGAACGCGCCGGCCACCGCCGTGATGCTGATCAGCAGATTGATCCGGGTCGCGTAGATGACCCGGGAAAGGATGTCCATGCCCGATACATCGGTTCCGAACCAGTGTTGCCATGACGGTGCCTTCAGCACGTTCAGCGGGTCTGCATCCACGGGCGAATACGGCGATATCCACGGCGCGAACGCGATGAGCACGATCTGCAGACCAAGCAGCAGACAGCCGGTCGTCAAGCCTGCGCTGAAACGCAAGTCGGAGAAAAGTCGGAGCGATTTCATATTTCGATCCTCGGGTCGGCCAGTCCGTACATCACGTCCACCGCCGTATAGACAAGAAGAATGAAACCGGCAGCCACGAGCACGAAGCCTTGAAGCGCCGGATAGTCGCTGTTGACCACGGACTGAACCGCATATTGGCCAAGCCCACCCCACGCGAAGATCGTTTCCACCAGCACCGCCGCGCCGAGCAGAAAGCTGAAGAGAAACCCGACCATGGTGATGATCGGCGGAAGACTGTTGCGCAGGGCGCTCAGGATGATGCGCCGCTCGGAAAGGCCCGATGCTCTCGCATGCCGGATGAACTCGCTCTTGTAGATATCCTCGAACACGGATTGACTGAGTTTCATGAGGCCGCCGGCGTTGACGATGCTCAAAGTCAGCACCGGCAGGAGCAGGTGCGAGACGGACGACCTCAACGCAACCCAGTTGCCAGTCAGAATGCTGTCGATCGTGTAGAAGCCGGTAATCGTCGGAGGCGGGGTGATGAACGTATCGATGCGGCCGAATGGAGCCGGCGCGATTCCGGCCATATGGAAGAGCGCATAAATCAGCAGCAGGCCGACCCAGAAATCCGGAATCGCGCCCGCGGCGAGTCCGTACACCTTGCCCATGCGATCCACGACGCCACCTTTACGCACCACCGACACCACCGCCAGCCCGACACCGATGATGATGGTGAGAAGCATCGAATACACGATCAGTTCGAACGTCGCGGGGACGCGCTGGAAGAGATCGACCGTGACGGGATTCGATGTGAACATCGATGTGCCCAGATCGCCATGCGTGAGCGCGTCGAGATAGGCGCCGAATTGCGACCAGATCGACGCGTTCAGATGAAGCTTCTCGCGCAGGGCTGCGATGGCTTCGGGCGTCGCCATATTCCCGAGCATCAGCAGTGCCGGATCGCCCGGGAGCATACGCACGAGCAGAAACGTCGCGAACATGACCCCGAACAACTGGGGCACCAGCGTTCCGAGCCGAGCAAGGATGATGCGAAGCGGCCGTGGAATCGACCGCCAAAACGATATCAGCGCCATTGTTGCCTCACTTTCATCGAATTGAAGAGGGGCCGTCGGCCCCGGCCCATCAGTTTTTCGAGAAGTCGTACCAGGTATTCCCGTTCGTCGTGTTCCAGCTGTAGCCCTTCACGTTGCTTCGCGTCGCAAGCTGGTATCCGGGATTGATGAGAAAGACCCACGGAGCCTGCTGCATCACCAGTTGCTGCACCCGTTCCATCTGCGTCTTGCGCTTCGGCTCGTCTGTCGACGAAAGACTTTCGTTGATCAGCTGATCGACTTCCGGATTTTTGTAATGCGAATAATTGATCAGCGACGCGCTATTGAGCCAGAGATTGGCGACATATCCCGCGTCCGGGACGATCGCCATGTCGCGGAAGAAGTACATTGGGATCGTTCCTTTCGAATAGCGCTCGACGAGCGTCGAAGCAGGCAGCTTCTGCAACTCGACATCGACGCCGATCCTGGAAAAGGCAGTCTTCAACACGATTGCGAGCTCCTCTTCAGTCTGGTCGCCCGTCGGGTAACCCAGCTGAGTCTTGAAGCCCTTCTCGAAACCGGCTTCCTTCAGAAGCGCCTTCGCCTTTTCGATGTTGTTGCTGTAGTCGAAGTACTTGTCCGTATAAGCCGGGTAGATCTCCGAGATGGGGCTTTTCGTCGGGCGCGCCGTGCCATAGAAGATCGACTTGAGGATTTCATCGCGAGGCACGGCATAGTTAAGCGCCTGCCGCACCTTTTCGTTGTTGAACGGCGGCGTGTTGTTATTCATTTCCACGCGCTGCACATAGTTGCCATACACCTTCCAGACCTTCACCGTCGGAATGCTGGAGAGCGTGTTCAGCTCCCGTGGCGGAAGCCATTCAGCAACGTCCACCGCGCCCGCCTGCAGTGCGGCCAGCCGATTGGCCGATGTCGGCATCTCGCGGAATATCACCTTCGATATCTTCGCCGCGCCGCGATAGTAGTTGGGGTTCGCTTCATACACGACCTCTTGTCCCGGCGAGTATTTCGTCACCTGATACGGCGCGAAAGAGGCGGAATGACTCGACAGCCAGCGCGAGGCCCAGGGGTCTTCCGATGTCGTGTGCTTCCTGGCTTCCACGGAATCGAGAATGCCGAGGTCGTTGTTGACCCAGATTCGTTCGATGAGCGGCGACGGCTTCGGCAGCGTGACCTTCACGGTCTGGTCGTCGACTTTCTGGAATGCGGACTTGAAGTCCTGAATCTTCAGCACCTGGGTCATATACCAGTGGAAGTTTGCCTTCAGGTTCCATCCCCGCTCGAAGGTCCACATGAGATCGTCCGCGTTGAGCGTGTTGCCTGCCGCGCTCTTCACGCCCTTTCGCAAGTGAAACGTAATGGACGTCTTGTCCGGTGACGTCTGCCAGGACTCGGCGAGCGCGCCCTTGAGCTTGTCGAAGTTTTCGACCATGACGCCACCTTCGCCAGACTTCATCTCGTAAGTCAGAAGCCGCTCGAAGATATTGCGCCGCGCTTCGTGACTGGCTTCGGTCGGCGGGTACTCCTGATCCAGCGACTCGGGCGTACGCGGACCGGCTACCACCAGCACCGAGTTGTTGTTCTGGGCGTGAGCCGGTGTGGCGGCACCGAACAACGCGACAAGGGCTACGCTCGCCAGCGCGATGCCAAGCGGACTTCGACTCGATCGTAAATCAGCAGATACGTTGGTGATTTCTTTCATCATATTGGCCTCACGTCCAGTTATCGGTTACGTTGATATGTATAGCTAACTATTATCGAATCTACTTGGTATTCGAATCCATTCATTGACGTCAGCGGCGCAGCGTCGGCAGTCCGCGGCGCAGAAACTTGCCCTCGCCCGCCTTGCCTGTGAAGTCCTTTCCGTCCCATACAACCCTCCCACGGCAAAGCGTGAAAGCCGGCCACGCGCGGATTCTGCGTCCTTCATAGGGCGTATAGTCGACGGCGTGATGCAACATGTCATTCGTCAACGTCCGTTCGACTTCATCCCAGATGACGAGGTCTGCATCGGCGCCGATCGCAATCGTCCCTTTCTTTGGATGCAGGCCGTAAAGCTTGGCGGGATTCGTGGCAGTCAATTCGACAAACCGGTTCAGCGAAATGCGCCCCTCCAGAACGCCTTCGGTGTACAGCAGCGGCAGCCGGGTCTCGAGCCCAGGGATGCCGTTCGGGATGTAGGGAAACGCAACCTGCTCCCCGTTGGGGTGCTTTCCCGCTTCATCATCGAAGGAAAAGGGGGCGTGGTCGGAAGAGAGAATGGTGAACGTGCCGTCCGCCAGCCCTCTCCATATGACGTTCTGATTCGCGGAGTCGCGCGGCGGCGGACTGCATACACACTTCGCGCCCTGATAGCTGTCGTCGATGCCAAGGTCTTCAGCCGTGAGGAAAAGATACTGCGGACAGGTCTCCGCCAGAATGTTCATCCCGCGATTTCGCGCCCATTGAATCTGCTCGACTGCCTCGCGGCCGGAAACATGCACGATGAGAATGGGGACATCGACGAGTTCCGCGAAGCTGATGGCACGATGCGTCGCTTCGCGCTCCACCAGCATGGGTCGCGCATTCGCGTGATAGCGCGGCGCCGTGAGCCCGTTGTTCACAAGGCTTTCCGTCAGCCACCCGATGCATTCCGAATTTTCCGCGTGGACCAGCGTCATCGCGCCATGGCGACGCGCCGCCGCGAGCACGTCGAGCATCTGGCGGTCGTTCAACTTGAGGTCGTCGTAAGTCATATAAATCTTGAACGACGTGTACCCCTCTTCGATCAACTGCGGCAGTTCTTTCGCAACTACATCAGCCGTCGGATCGACCACGATCAGATGGAATCCGTAATCGACGGTCGCGCGTCCTTCGGCTCGGCGGTGATACTCCTCGACCGCGGCACGCAAGGACTCGCCTTTCTGCTGCGCGGCGAAAGGAATCACCGTGGTCGTCCCGCCGCACGCAGCGGATTTCGTGCCCGAGAAGAAGTCGTCGGCCATTCTGGCCGGAGGCGGAATGACCTGATCCAGATGGCAGTGTCCATCCACGCCGCCCGGCGTCACGACACGGCCATTGGCATCCAGCTCGCGCTCACCCTCGGGCAATGAAAACCCCAGGTTCGTGATCACACCATCTTTGATGCCGATGTCGGAACGAAACGTATCACTGGCCGTGGCTACGTGAGCGTTTCGAACCACCAGATCGAATGCTTTCGGCATTGCTCGTCCTTGCGTTCGGAAAGGTTGCATGGGTAACGACTTGCAGCGAATGTACCGCGTCAAAATTCCGTCAACAACTATCGTCAACATTTGTCTCGACATTTCTTGTCTACATGCTTGTTGACATGAAATGAATATTCAAATCAGCGCATTAAGCGCGCAATTGGTGCAAACCCGATGTATCGGTCTGCGGGCAAATGGTCGCGCCGGGCGAGCGCGCCGGCGCGCGCGGTCTGCGACCAGCACATGACGCGTGGGTGAGAAGCCTGCAAACGGTAGTTGCAGCGCCGATTCGTTTCAGCGGTCTGATGACCTCGGATCCATTGATTCGGTTTCCTCACTGTCCGATGCGAACGAAGCGGCGGAGAACTGTCGTGAACGGAATGGTCTCTGAAAGGACAGCGTCCCGGCATCGCCGCTAGGGGCGATCCGGGACGCTTTTTACGGGCTTGACTTGGGGAGTCAATGCCTACCGCTGGCCGCTTTGACTCCGACCAGCTTCGGCAAAATATTCACTGACGAGCTTGCTCGCTGCCTCCCACAGAACCGGTGAACCACGCGCGATCACCGGTCCGTACCGTTCCATCACCTGCTGTTGCGTGACGCCATTCTCCGTCCACGTTCCACCGTTCGACAATGTATTGATCAGCAGCGGCTGCAATCGATCCAGTGCCTTGGCAAAGATCGCCTCGGGCGTTTGCGCCGCCTCGAACTCGCGCCAGAGTTCGAGCATTTCACGCCCTTGGTGTTCTGGCAATAGCCCAAAGATACGCTCGGCTGCATCCTGTTCAGCTTGCTGGACCAGCGCGTCGTTGCCACTGGCCGAATGTATCGGATGATCCCCGGCGTCGATCTCGACGATATCGTGAACCAGCAAAAGCTTGACGACGCGAAGGGCATCAAGATCCTTCGCATGCGATGAGAGAACGAGCGCAAACATGCTCAGATGCCAGGAGTGCTCCGCGGAATTCTCCTTTCTGCTCTGATCGATCAGCGGCGATTGCCGCATGATCGACTTCAGCTTGTCCAGCTCGACGAGGAAGGCAAGCTGGCGTGCGATTTCATCAGGGGACGAATGAGTCATATGGCGCATTCCTTTTCGGCTGAGAACTGTTTCCGGCGCGAAGCGAAAGCCGTCGGGAACGCGGGCAATTATATAAGCTAGCTTCACGTGTGAACGGCCTTCACAACCGCCGGCGGCGAAGAGCGCCGCGCGCCGATGAACAGCGGCGCCGCCAGCACGACCACACCGCTCAACAGAATCAGTCCGGCCACGCTGGATCCGAAGCTCGCGAGATTGCTCGGGATTTCGAGCAGCACATAGGCGATGAAAAAGATGCTGGCGCCAAAGGCGAACGCCGCATCGGAGATGCCGACGACATCGTGCAAGGCCTGTTTCGCGAAGCCGACGTTCGCGCGATCCAGAAACGCGAGCACGTACATCAAAAGCAGAAAGGGTATGAGGGGCCTGGCCGACTTACTCGCGGCGCGATCGGCAGCCGTCCCGCCATCGATGGCGATATCCATGTCTTGTCTCCTCCGGTGAGATCGGTTCAGCGTTATGCCGCGTCCCACGCTGCGCGCAGAAACGCCGCGCTCTCGCGCATCGACGTGAGCGGTTCATCGTTGAAAGCGCATTCGGCGCTGAGCAGGCCCTGATAGCCGCTTGCTTTGAGATGCCCGAAGAACGTCGGGTAGTCGTACGAACCCGTGCCCGGATTCAGCCGTCCGGTGTCGGCCAGATGAATGTGCGCGAGCCATGCGCAGTGCTCGCGCACTTCATCGAGCGGCTCGGCTTCTTCGTCCATGTGATAGAAGTCCGCAAGGCCGCGCACTTCATTTCTATTCAACGTTTTGGCAAGCCGCGCGCCATCGGCAACGCTGTTCACCAGATTCGATTCCTTGCGGTTCAACGGCTCGATCACGAGCGTGGCGCCGCTGCCCTGCAGTGCATCGGCGCACCATGCGAGCGTCGTCAGGAATTCATCTTCGGCCTGAGCCTGCGTCCAGCCTTCCGGAATGTTGCGCGTCCAGCCGCTGCCGAGCACGACGACGCGCGCCCGCGCCAGCGTGAGAAGTTCCACCACGCGATCGAAGTACGCGCGATTTCGACGCCCGTCCTTCTCGGGACCTACGATGCGCGCATCATGCGGAAAGAGATAGCTGAACGCGAGCGCGGGCAAGGGCAAATCGACGATGCGCGCTTTGGCATCGCCGAAAGACGCATCGTCTTCGAGTGTCATCGGCACGAGTTGGGCCTCGATGTAATCGAGTCCGGCCTCTTTCATCAGCGCGGCGTTCTGCAAGGGTCCACACCAGCCGAATCGTGGCATCTCGTTCATTAGATATCCTTGGTTTCTGGTGGAATCAATAGCTCAGCTTCGCGACCGAGCGCAGCACTTCCGGCGTCGTCGTCGGAAAGCCGAAGAATTCGAGGTAAGCGGGAATCTGCTCGAACAGCATGTCCGAGCCCACCTGAAAACGGCAGCCGCGCGCCTGCACGGACTTGAGAAACGCCGTCATTTCGGTCTTCATCACGACTTCGCCGACGAAGGTCTCGGGCGCGATGCGCGCTACATCGACGGGCAATGGATCACCGTCGTTCATGCCCATCGGGGTCGCGTTGACGACGAGGTCGTAACCGGCTGGGTCGTTGCTGCCTGTCGTGACTTCGAGTCTCGGGTAGTGAGTCGTGAGGCGCGCCTTCAGCCCCTGCGCCGATTCGGCCCGCGCATCGAAGAGGCTGAGCCAGGCCACGCCCGCCGCAGCCAGCGATGCCGCGATCGCCGACCCCACGCCACCGCAGCCCACGATCAGCGCACGCGCGCCTTCGAGCTTGCATCCTTTGCGGCGCACGCCACGCACGAAGCCTTCGCCATCGAACATGTCGCCGATGAGCCGCCCGTCGTCCGCACGCCGCACCGCATTGCACGATCCGGCGATCTTCACGGTGGGCGTGGCGTCGTCGAGCAAGCCGACCGTGCTCACCTTGTGCGGCATCGTGATGAGCGCGCCACGCATGTTCTCGAGCGCGAAGATCGAGCGAAGGAAGGCCGCGTAATGCTCGGCCTTGCAACCCATCGGCACGACGACGGCATTCACATCGGCATGCTCGAAGTAAGGGTTGTAGATCATCGGCGACTTGAAGGCGTGCGTCGGATAGCCGATATGGGCGATGAGCCCGGTATTGCCATTGATCATGCTTGTCTCCGTTTCAAAGCATGACCGGAGGTTACTATCGCCGATTCAAACTATTATTATTCGATCCTGCACTCCATAATCACCACATCATGCTCAATGAACCGATGCTCGGCGATCTCCGTTTGTTCTGCGAAGTCGCGCGCCGGTTGAGTTTCGTGGCGGCCGCGCATGAGTTCGGCAATTCGCAAACGCACGTCAGCAAGCGCATCGCCTTGCTGGAAAAGACGCTCGGCGTGAAGCTGCTGCATCGCACGACGCGCCGTGTGTCGCTCACCACCGATGGCGAAACGGTCGTTCGCTGGGCGCGCGCCATCCTGCAGGACGTCGATGCCATGCGCGACGACCTCTCCAGTCTGCGGGTAAATCCCAAGGGGTCGCTGCGCATCAGTTCGAGCCAGCGCCTCGGGCGCAGCCACATCGCGCCGATCGTCTCGCTGATGAAGAAGCGCTATCCCGAACTCGAAATCTGGCTGGAACTGGTCGACCGGCGCGTCAATCTCGTCGACGAAGGTTTCGATCTCGACATCCGCGTGGGCGCGGTGCAGGAACCCGGGCTGATCGCGCATCACATTGCCGTCAGTCCGCGCGTGCTGTGCGCGGCGCCCTCTTACCTCGACGCGCACGGCCGGCCGAAGAGCGTCGATGAACTCGCGCAACACGACTGTCTCGTCTTTCGCGAGCGCGACGAGCCGTTCGGCGTGTGGCGTCTGCTCGGGCCGGGCGGCTGGAGCACGGTGAAAGTCACCGGGCCGCTTGCGTCGAATCACAGCGACGTGGTGCTCCGCTGGGCCCGCGATGGTCACGGCATCGTGATGGTCGGGCAGTCGTACGTGGCGCAGGCGCTCGCGGAAGGCTTGCTCGAGCGCGTGCTGCCCGCGTGGGAGCAGCCAGCGGACGTCTGGGCGATGTCCGCGGCACGCGCGGCGCAGTCGGCCAAGGTGCGCGTCTGCATCGACTTTCTCAAGCAGGAACTCGCGCAGGGCGAGTTCGCGCTGTGGAAGGCGTGACTCAGCGCAAGCTGCTGAACAACTGCGCCACCGTTTCGCGCAACCAGCGATTGCCTGGTTCGTGATGATATCTGGCGTGCCAGTGCTGCCGCACGGCAAAGCCTTCCACGGGAATCGGACACGGATGGATCGACAGGTCATTGACCTTCGCGAGCGTCTGGCCGATATGCCGTGGCAGCGTGGCGATCAGGTCCGTCGTCTGGATGATTGCTCCGAGGCCGAGAAAGCCCGGCAACTCCAGCACGATGTCCCGCTGAACCTGCGCCAGCACGAGCGCCTGCTCCAGCAACTGGGCGCCCGTCCCCGCCGCGATCGCGACATGTCCCTCCGCGCGGTATTGCTTCACGCCGAGCTTCGCGCGCACACGCGGGTGATGCCGGTTCGTCAGACACACCCAGTCCTGCGTGTACAACTGCTGCTGGTAGATGCCGCCGCTCAGCCACGGCACATGGCCGATCGCGAGATCCGCCTCACCGGATTCCAACGCCCGTTCGGTGTTCCCGTCTATTCTCGCGGCCTCCAGACGAACGCCCGGCGCCTGTGCACGGATATGCGCCAGCATGCGCGGCAGCAGCGTGATGTGGCTCGCATCGGTCATGCAGATGCGAAACCGGCGCTTCGCGGTAGCAGGATCGAACGCGATTTCCCACGCAGCAAAGCGTCGCAGCGATTCGAGAATTTCGCGGCAGGGGCCGATCAATGCGTCTGCCTGCGGCGTCGGCGCCATGCCACCCGGCGTGCGGATGAACAAGGGATCCTGCAGGAATTCGCGCAGACGCCCGAGCCAGATGCTGATCGTCGGCTGGCTCTGCCCGAGCCGCTCCGCCACACGCGTGACATTGCGCGTGTCGTACAGAAGGTCGAAAAGCTGCAGCAGCTTCAGGTCGGGTAGTTCGGTCGGGGCCATGGCCATTATTACGATACGCAATGACATCATTGTAGTCATTGCATTGCCATGATGAACGGCGACTTCTATCGTTGCGTCAACACATCGGGAGACGCCAATGAAGATCGCAATTCTGGGAGCCGGCGCGCTGGGCTGCGCGATCGGTTCCACACTGACCGAGGGCGGGCACGAGACCTGGCTCATCGACCGCTCGCCGGCACACGTCGGAGCGATGTGCCGCGACGGCCTGCAAGTCGACGATGCCGATGGTTCCCGGCGCGTCAAAGTCCGCGCTGCGACACGCGCCGTCGAAGTCGGCGCCGTCGATCTGGTGGTCGTGCTGGTCAAGTCCTTTCACACGGATTCGGCGATGCGCGGCGCGCTCGATCTCATCGGCCCCGACACGCTGGTGCTGTCGTTGCAGAACGGCCTCGGCCACGAAGACGTGCTCGCCGACATCGTCGGGCGGGAGCGCGTGCTGGCTGGCAAGACGTATGTCGGAGGCGTACTGCGCGCACCGGGCCACATCCAGCGCGGCGTAAGCGGAAAACTCACCTACATCGGCGAACTCGATGGTCAGCTCACGCGCAGAGTAAAGGCCATCGCCGACGCGTTCAACGCATCGGGTCTCGCAACGCAGGTCAGCGACAACATCCTCGGCACGATGTGGGACAAGCTGCTGATCAATATCGCGACGGGCGCGGTGACCGGCATCACGCGTCTCACGTACGGCCAGCTATATCAGGAGCCTGCCCTGAAGGCGACCGCGCTCGCCGCCGTGGCCGAAGCGATGGCGGCGGCCAAGGCAGCGGGCATCAGGCTGTCGATGACCGATGCGGAACAGGCCTGGAATCTCGCAGCCGAAGGACTCTCGCCCGAGTTCAAGACTTCCATGCTGCAAAGCCTGGAAAAAGGATCGGTCACGGAAATCGACTTCATCAACGGCGCGGTCGTGCGCTGGGGTGAACGGTTCGGCGTGCCGACGCCGGTCAATTCGACCCTGGTCGCATGTATCAAGGGCATCGAGCGTGCGATGACCGACCGGCAACGCGAGGGAGCGACGGCATGAGCGGCTCCAAAGCGTATCTCGAACACGTCGCGATCTGGGTGAAGGACATCCACTGGCACATTCGCTTCTTCGAAGACGTGCTCGGCATGTCCATGCGCGAAGTGGACGGGACTCTCGAAGCGCCGCGCCAGTACTGGACGCTCGGCGGCCTGCAATTCATCCACGATCCGCGCTTCGAAGGTCCCGAAGGCCGGCTCGCGCATCTCGGCGTGATGTGCGAAGACCTCGACGCCGCGCTCGCCGCCGCGCAAGCGTTCGGCGTCACCGAAATGCCGCAGGGACGCAACTGGCTGCGACTGCCGGATGGTCTCGCGGTCGAACTGATTCAGGCGAAACCCGCCGCGTGCGTCGCACGAGCGCTGGCGATCAATCCACGCGCGGAGGCGTGACCATGAACATCATCGAGAAATACTGGGACGACGCCCGCGAAGGCGACGAATGCCTCAGCCCGACCTACACGGTCACAAAAGAACGCATCCTGGCGTACGCGGACCTCACGGGCGACCACACGCCGGTGCACGTCGACGAGGACTATGCGAACGCCAGCCACTTCGGTTCGATCGTCGCGCACGGTCTGTTCGGCTTGTCGATCGCGGACGGACTCAAGACGCAAAGCGAATATCGCTTCCTGCCGGGCATGTCGCTCGGCTGGACGTGGGACTTCCTGCTGCCGATCAAGGTCAACGACGTGCTGCACGTGAAGTTCCGCGTCGGCGCGATGCGCGCGAGCAAGAGCCGTCCGGACTGGGGCATCGTCGTGCTGCCGTCCGAGCTGATCAACCAGGACGGCCAGGTCGTCCAGCGCGGCGAGCATCGACTGATGGTGCCGCGCCGTCCGGGAGCGTTCTGATGCAGGCCCGTCCACTCGAAGGTTTGCGCGTCGTCGACTACAGCCACTTTCTCGCCGGCCCGTATGTCGGACGCTGTCTCGCGGCGCTCGGCGCGGAAGTCATCAAGGTCGAGCGTCCCGGCAACGGCGACGCCGGACGCCAGCACGCCACCGTCCTCGACGACCAGCAAAGCGCCTACTTCCTGCAGCTCAACATGGGCAAGCGCGGCGTGAGCGTCGACATGAAGGATCCGCGCGGCAAGGAATTCATGCAGCGTCTGTGCGACTCGGCGGACGTGTTCATCGAAAACTACCGGCCAGGCGCGCTCGACAAACTCGGCCTCGGCTATGAAGCGCTTTCCGCGCGCAATCCGCGCCTCGTCTATTGCTCGATCTCCGCGTACGGACACACCGGGCCGGATGCGCATCGCGCGGGCTTTGGTCTCATCGCCGAAGCGAAGAGCGGCATCATGCAGATGATCGGCGAGCCCGGTTCGCCGCCGCCGCTGATGCGCATTTCGCTCGGCGACATGTACACCGGCATCCACGCAGTCGCCGCGATCAACGCCGCGCTGCTCGGTCGCGTGACAAGCGGCCGGGGCCAGCACATCGACATGGCGCTCTATGACACGCTCGTGTCGATGCACGAATACGCAGTGCAGTGCTACACGATGCAGGGCATCCTGCCCGAACAGACGGGCCACGACATGCCCACCTCGACGCTCTACGGCGTGTTTCGCGCCGCCGACGCGGATCTCGTCATCGCCGCGCAGGTCGACGACGCGTGGAAGCGCTTCGCCGCGCTCGTCGAAACGCACGGCGGACCGGCGGGCTTCGGCGCCGACGCGCGCTTCCACACCCTCAATGGGCGCAACGCCAATCGCGTGGAAATACTGTCGGTCGTGAAGCCCTGGGTCGCGGCGCAGCCGGTTGCGCAGGTGCTCGAACTGCTCGACAGCGTCGATGTGCCTTGCGCCAAGGTGCAACGCATCGACGAAGTGCTCGCCGATCCGCAGATCGTCGCGCGCGGCATGGTGGTCGAGCAACAGCATCCGCGCTTCGGAACGCTGCGCCTGCCGAACCTGCCGTTCCGCTTCTCCGACTGCGACACGACGATTCGCGACGTCGGGCCGGACCTCGGTCAGCACAACGCAGAAGTGGCGCGATCGCTGGGCTTCGGACCCGCGGAGATCGACGCCATGCAGACCGCAGGCGTGCTGTTTTCAAAGTGAGGCCATGATGACGGACAACTATGCTGTGATCGGCAATCCGATCGGACACACCAAATCTCCTCTCATTCATGGAATCTTTGCGGAGGAGACAAGGCAGGACATGGCTTATACGGCCATCGAAGGACCGCTGGAACCCGAACAGGCGTTTGCTGAAACCGTGCGCGCATTCGCTGCGTCGGGTGGCCGGGGGATGAACGTCACCGCGCCCTTCAAGCTCAAGGCCTTCGCCATGGCCGACGAACGCAGCGAGCGCGCGGCACTCGCGGGCGCCGTCAACGCGATGAAGTTCGAGAACGGACGCATCATCGCCGAGAATTTCGATGGCATCGGGCTCGCGCGCGATATCGAAGTCAATCTCGGCCTGCCGATGGCGGGCAGGCGCGTTCTGATACTCGGCGCAGGCGGCGCGGTGCGGGGTGCGCTGCTGCCGTTCCTCGCCGCTCGTCCGGCTGAGGTGATCCTGGTGAATCGCGACATCGCCAAGGGCCGTGCGCTCGCGGCGCAGGTGAGCGCGCGTGGTCCGATTTCCGCTTGCGGATATGGCGATCTGGAGGCGAAAGGACGTTTCGATCTGGTAGTCAACGCGACATCGGCGAGTCTCACGGGCGATCTGCCGCCCGTGCCTCCGAGCGTCTTCAGCCCTGACGGCGCGGCCTACGAACTTGCCTACGGGAAACGCCTGACACCCTTTCTGCGCCTCGCGCGCAACGCGGGCGTGGGTGGCATCGCGGACGGCGTGGGGATGCTGGTGGAACAGGCGGCGGAAGCCTTCGACTGGTGGCGCGGCGTGCGGCCCGCCACGCGGGCGGTGATCGACCGGCTTACGGTGCCTCTGGATTGAACGTGCAAGGAAGCGGCAAATGAAAAAGATCCTGATGCTTCACGGCATCAATCACAACATGTTCGGCAAGCGCGATCCCGTGCAGTATGGAACGATCACGCTGGCGGAAATCGACGCCCGCTTGCAGTCCCTCGGCGCTGAACTCGGCGTGCAGGTCGAATCGTTTCAGAGCAACAGCGAAGGCGCGATGTGCGAGCGCATTCACCGCGCCTTCGAGGAACGCCGTGACGCCGTGCTGATCAACGCCGGAGCATGGACGCACTACAGCTACGGCATCCGCGATGCGCTGGCGATTCTCACCTGCCCGGTCGTGGAAGTGCATATGTCGAACATCCACGCACGCGAACCATTCAGGCATCACTCCGTGTTCGCGGAAGTGGTCGATGGGCAGATCTGCGGCTTTGGTCTGGAGAGCTATCTGCTGGCTTTAAGGGCGGCGGTCGCTCGGGACACGCACACGTGAAGTATCAGCCACGGGCGCGGTAATGCGTTCGATCAAACGCTGCACGCGCAGCGCGTCATCGCCGGTGACGCCGGGTTCGCGGTCCTCGCGAATTGCATCGCAAAAATTCTTCATCAGGTCGCGATGCGCGGCGTGTGAAAAGTCCATCGGCTTCGCGCCAAATCCGGACGATGAAGGATCGCGAAACTCGTCGGTGCGTCCATCGCGGAAAAACACGCGCAAGTGCCCGCCTTCGAGCGTCGCCGTCCCGTTCTCGCCGGTCAGCTCGATGCGCTCGGGAAAGCCCGGGAACGCAGCCGTCGTCGCCAGCACGTGACCCGCAGCGCCGCTTGCGAAGGTCAGCGCGGCGCTCGCGAAGTCTTCGGCTTCCATCTTGTGCAATGCCGTTGTCGCCGTCGCCGCCACGACGGTTGACACCTCTCCCGCGAGCCACAGGAGAATGTCGAGCGAATGAATCGCCTGCGTCATCAGCACGCCGCCACCATCGCGCGCATAAGTGCCGCGGCCAGGCTCGTCGTAATAGGATTGCGGCCGCCACCAGCGCAGATCGAGGCCGGCGCAGGCGATCGGACCAAGCGCGCCGCTCGCGCTCAGTTCCGCAAGCCGTCGCACGGCGGGACGAAAGCGGTTCTGAAACACTACGCCGAGCTTGACGCCCGCTGTACGGCAGACATCGACGATGCGCGTTGCGCGCGACATCGATATATCGAGCGGCTTCTCGAGCAGCACGTGCTTGCCCACCGCAGCGGCCTGTTCGACCAGTTCGAGATGCGTGTTCGGCGGCGTGAGCACGAGTATGGCGTCGATGGTCGCGTCCCTCAATATCGCATCGAAGGACGCGCCAGCGGGAAACCCATGCGTGCCGGCAAAGTGAGCCGCCCGTTCAGGCGAACGGCCGACGACGGCTGCAACCTCCACCTCGTCACGCAATTCATTTAGCGCAAGCGCGTGAGGCGTCGCCGCCAATCCAGCGCCGACGATTGCGATTCGAATCTTGTGCATCGAGAAGTCCTCGGAAATTTTACGCTTCCGGCGCAACGGTCGAACGCTCCGCCTTGGCCGCTTTCGCGTCGGCCAGCGTCTGCGCGCGTATCCGATGATAATCCCCGTGGCCGACAGGAACGCCACCGCGTTTGCCCAGATCGTTCAGGTGGATGCGATAAGTCTCCCGCGCAGTCAGCGCTGCCATTGCCGCGATGATCGTCGCCGCCAGCGTGATCGCGCCGATGGTGAGCGGAATGTTGGCCGTTCCGCCGGGAGGCGCCACGGCGACGAACAGGGCAGGCATCAGCGCCGCGATGGTGATTCCGGTGTTATGGCCGATCGCTACGCCCGTCACGCGATTGCGCGTGCGGAACAACTCGGGATAGAAACTCGGAAAGACAGCATTGAAGCCTTGATATGCGACGCCCCACATCAGCAGCGCCATGACGATCGCCAGCGGCGCGTGGTGGATGCTGATGGCGTAGAGATACCCGAACGAAAGCAGGCCGGAGCCGAGCGCGCCGACGATCGTCGGGAGCTTGCGGCCGAGCTTGTCCGACAGATTGCCGACATAGGGAATCAGTATCACCGCCAGAAGATTGCCGAGTACCGGAATCCAGAGATAGACGTCCGTATGGAAGCCGATGCCATAAGCGGGCTGCACGGCATATGCCGCACCGAAGATCGTCGCCACCACGGGAATAACGGTCGTCAATGACATGCAGGCGACGCGCAACATATCCGCCCAGCTATCGGTGAACGCCTGGAAGATCGGCGACCGGGCAATCTCGCCCTGCTCGCCCTCTTCGACGAAGGCCGGTGTCTCATCGACATCGCGGCGAATGTAGTAACCCGCGACGATGATGAAAAAGCTCAGGATGAACGGTATGCGCCAGCCCCAGACATTGAACGCATCCTTCGGCAGGTAGTGCGCGAGTGGCAGGAACACCGCCGCCGCCAGAATCTGGCCAGCCTGTACACCCTGCAGGGTGAAGCTCGCGAAAAATCCACGCCGGCCGAACGGAGCGTGCTCCAGAACCATTGAGCTGGCGCCCGCGATTTCGCCGGCCACCGCGAAGCCCTGAATCAGGCGCATCGCGACCAACCCTGCCGGCGCCCACAGGCCCAGTTGCGCATAGGTCGGCAGCAGGCCGACGGCCATGGTCGAGAAGCCCATCATGAACATGCACAGGATCAGCACGAACTTGCGCCCGTGGGTATCGCCGAGGTGGCCCAGCACGAGCGCGCCGATCGGACGCGCGACATAGCCCACGCCATAGGTCGCCAGAGATGCGACGATGGCGATCTTGGGATCGTTCTGCGGAAAGAATATCTGCGGGAAGATCAGCGATGCCGCCGTCGCGTAGATGAAGAAGTCGTAGTACTCCAGCGTCGAGCCAATCCAGCCGCTGGCAGCGGCTTTCTTCGACTGGTGTCTGTGTCTCGGCTCATTATTGTTTCGTGTGGCCATGCATGTCTCCGAAGTGGTGGGTCGTTTCGCGTGATCGACGTGTCAGACGAGCGCCGTCAACGCTGGAATGGCTTCGAAAAGATCCTGAGCCAGCCCGTAATCCGCGACGCTGAAGATCGGCGCTTCGGGATCCTTGTTGATCGCGACGATGACCTTCGAATCCTTCATGCCCGCCAGGTGCTGGATCGCGCCCGAGATGCCGACCGCCACATACAGTTGCGGCGCAACGATCTTGCCGGTTTGACCGACTTGATAATCGTTCGGAACGTAACCCGCATCGACCGCCGCACGCGATGCGCCCAGCGCCGCGTTGAGCTTGTCCGCGAGCGGTTCCAGCGTCTTCGTGTAGTTCTCGCCGCTGCCCAGACCGCGACCACCCGACACGATGATGCGCGCGCTCGTCAGTTCCGGACGATCGAGCTTCGTCACTTCGCGGCTCACGAACTGCGACAGGCCCGCATCGGCGGCGGCTTCGATCTTTTCGACTTGCGCGCTGCCGCCTTCCGCTGCGACGGCGTCGAAACCTGTCGAGCGAACCGTAATCACCTTGATCGGATCGCTCGATTGCACGGTGGCGATCGCGTTGCCGGCATAGATCGGGCGCTCGAAGGTGTCGGCGCTGTCAACGGCGGTGATGTCGCTGATTTGCGCGACATCCAGATGCGCCGCGATGCGCGGAGCGATGTTCTTACCGTAAGCGGTCGCCGGCGCGAGAATGTGCGAGTAATCCTTCGCGATGTTCAGCACCGTCGCATCGATGTTTTCCGCGAGGCCTTCGGCGAGTTGGGGCGCATCGGCGAGCAGCACTTTGCTTACGCCTGCGATCTTCGCTGCCGCATCCGCCGCGCCTTGCGCGTTCGAGCCCGCGACCAGCACGTGCACATCGCCGCCGATCTTCGCCGCCGCTGCCACCGTGTTCAGCGTCGATGCCTTGATCGACGCATTGTCGTGTTCCGCAATAACAAGAGTCGTCATCAGATTACCTTCGCTTCGTTCTTCAGTTTTTCCACCAGCGTCTTCACGTCCGGCACCGTGATGCCCGCGCTGCGCTTCGGCGGCTCGACCACTTTCAGCGTCCTCAGACGCGGCGCGACATCGACGCCCAGATCGGCGGGCTTTACCGTCGTCAAAGGCTTCTTCTTTGCCTTCATGATGTTCGGCAGCGTCACATAGCGCGGCTCGTTCAGGCGCAGGTCCGTCGTCACGACTGCGGGCAGCTTCAGCGACAGCGTTTCCGCGCCGCCGTCGACTTCACGCGACACGGTTGCCTTGCCATCCGCGACCACGACCTTCGATGCGAACGTCGCCTGCGGCAGACCCGCCAGCGCCGCCAGCATCTGCCCGGTCTGATTCGAATCGTCGTCGATGGCCTGCTTGCCGAGGATGATCAACTCAGGCTTTTCCTGATCGACCAGTGCCTTCAACAACTTCGCCACGGCCAAAGGCTGCAACTCTTCCGACGATTCCACCAATACAGCGCGATCCGCGCCAATAGCCAGCGCCGTGCGCAACGTCTCCTGACTTTGCGTCGTACCGCACGATACGGCGATCACTTCCGTCGCAACACCCGCTTCCTTGAGACGCACCGCTTCTTCAACAGCAATCTCATCGAACGGGTTCATCGACATCTTCACGTTGGCGATATCGACACCCGTGTTGTCCGACTTCACTCGGACCTTCACGTTGTAATCCACCACTCTTTTCACCGGCACCAGAATTTTCATGACCCAATCTTCCTTCGACGAAATCGACACTCACTTGATGATCAACACCTTCGAACGATCGAACGCCACCGTGACAGCGACGATCAGAATCAGCCCGAACACGATCTGCTGCGCGAACACGCTGATGCCGACGAAGGTCATCCCCACGCGCGCCACCGATACCAGCAAAGCACCAACCAGCGTTCTGCCGATGCCACCCGCGCCGCCCGTCAGCGCCGTGCCGCCGACGATCACGGCCGCAATCGCCGGCAACAGGAACTGATCGGCAAGCGTGGGCGAACCGCTTCCCAGCCGACCCGCCATCACCACGCCCGCCAGTCCCGCAAAGAACGACGAAGTGCCGAACACGAGGCACTTCGTGACCGACACGCGCACCCCCGACGCGATCGCCGCCGGCTCGCCCGCGCCGATCGCATCGGTACGCCGGCCAAACACCGTCGAGCGATGCAGGAACACGCACAACAGAAACACCGCGACGCCGAGCAGGATTTCATGCGGCACGCCGAACGACGTGCCCGTCGTCCAGCCGAGCGACGCATTGCGCATCTCGTCGCTGATGCCGATGGAGCGCGTGCCAGAGAGCGTCAGCGCCGCCGCCGATGCAATCCCGCCGACCGCGAGCGTCGCGATGAACGAGGGGATGCGCAACACGGTCTGGATCACGCCGCTCAACAGCCCGATGCCGAACGAAGCCGCCAACGCGACGACCGCCGCCAGCGCGCCATAGCGCGGCAGCAACATCGCGACGATCACGCTCGACAGCGACGCCACCGCCTGCAAGGAAAGATCGATGCTGCCGAGCAGAACGACGAAGGTCGTGCCCGCCGCCATGATGAACAGAGTCGAGCTATCGGCGAGCAGGCCGAGTTGCGTCGATGGCGCGAAAAAGCCCGGCTGCGCGATCTCGATCAGGACATAGAGCACGATGAGTGCGAGAAACGGCGCGTTGTCGCGCAACTTCGCCGCGAGGGGTGCGTTCAGTTGTGGCATGTTGACCTCAGACCATGTGTTCGACGATTTCGACCTGCGAAGGCTTGTGGCCGACTTCGCACGGCAGGATCTTTTCGGCGCGGCCATCGCGCATCACCATCACGCGATGACTGAGGCCGAGAATCTCTTCGAGCGTGTCGCCGGTCAGCACCACTGCCACGCCTTCCGCCGTCAGTTCGCGGATCAGCTGATAGACCTCTTCTTTCGCGCCGACATCGAGTCCGCGCGTCGGATGATCGAGCACGAGAATCCGGCTGCCCGCGAAGCGCCATTTCGCCAGCACCACCTTCTGCTGATTGCCGCCCGAGAGATTGCGGCAGGAAGCATCGGCGCCCGGTGTCTTGATGTGCAGGCGTTGAATCCACTCGTTGGCGAACGCGCGCTCGCTCGCCTTCTTCACGATGCCGCCACGGCTGACCGCGCCAAGACGCGGCAAGGTGAGGTTTTGCGCGACGCTCATTTGCGTGACGAGGCCCTCGACCTTGCGTTCGCGCGGCACGTAACCGATGCCCAGCGCAACGGCATGGTTCGCCTGTGGCTTCAGACGCGTTTCGCCGACCAGCACTTCGCCGCGATCGAGCTTTTCGAGTCCGGCGATGACGCGGCACAGTTCCTCGCGCCCCGACCCGACCACACCCGCGACGCCGAAGACTTCGCCACGGTGGACATCGAAGGACACGTCGTCGAGCACATGACCGAGCGACGCGTGACGCACCGACAGCGCCACTTCCTCTCGACACGGCTTCTGGAGGTTTTCGCGGTAGTACTCGCCATGCAGCGAGCGGCCCACCATCAGTTCATGCAGTTTCGCCACCGACGCAGTGCCCGACGCCATCTCCGACACGACCTTGCCATCCTTCATCACATACACGCGATCGCTCAGTGACAGCAGTTCATCCAGCCGATGCGAGACGAACACGAACGAGGCGCGCGATCTCAGCTCACGCACCAGCCCGAAGAGAATCTCGATCTCGCCCGCTTCGAGCACGGAGGTCGGCTCGTCGAGCAGGATGATCGGCGTGCCACCGGTGCGGCTCGCGAGCGACAGCGCACGCGCGAGTTCGACCATCTGCCGCTGACCGAAGGACATGTCTTCGCAGAGCGTCAGCGGATCGATGTCCAGACGCACGGTTGCCAGTTCCTTTCTCGCCGCCTGCCTGAGCTTCTTCCAGTTCATGCGACCGAAGCGCACGAACTCCTCCTCGCGGCCGAGGAACAGGTTCTCGGCAACGGTCAGGTTCGGCAGGATCGACTGCTCCTGATACACCATCGCGATGCCTTTGGCGGTCGCATCGCGCGGATTGCGGATCGCGAGCGGCTTGCCGTTGAGCGTGATATCGCCCGCGTCCTGGCGATACGCGCCCGTCAGCAGCTTCATCAACGTGGACTTGCCCGCACCGTTCTCGCCGATCAGACCGACGATCTCATTGGGCCGCACGTCGATCGATACGTCGTCCAGCGCGAGCACGCCTGGAAAGCGCTTGGTGACATTCCTGAGTGACAGCATGTTCATCTCCTCACGCTTACTTGACGATGCGGCGGCGCGAACGATTCAGCGCGAGCGTCACTGCCGCGATGATCAGCACGCCCTGAATGCCCTGCTGCACGTACGGCGGAACACCGAGCAGCACCATGCCGTTACCGAGCACGATGACGATGAGCGTGCCGATCAGCGTGTTCATCGGGCTGCCGTTGCCGCCCGCGAGCGACGTTCCGCCGACCACGATCGCGGTGATGGCGACGAACAACTGCCCATCGGCGATGCGCGCGTGGCCCTGTCCGTACTGCGCGACGGCGAGGATGCCCGCGACGCCATAGAACGCACCGGCCAGCGCGAACACCGCGATGCGCACACGCGGCACGCGCACGCCGCTCAGGCGCGCGAGGTCCTCGCCGCCGCCGATCGCCAGCGTATGCCGGCCGAGCAGCGTGTGCTTATAGACAAACCACGCGAGTCCCAGCATCAGCACCGCGATCCACACCGACAGAGGCAGGCCGAAATAGCGTGTGATCGAAATCGCGCGCAGCAGCGGATCGCTGACGCGGATCGTGTTCCCGGACAGCCACGCGGTCCCGATGCCCGTCGCCACGAAGCCAATGGACAGCGTGGTGATGAACGAGGGAATCCGCAGGAACACATGCAGCGCGCCATTGGCGAAACCCAGCACCACCCCCGCCACGATCGCCACGGCGAGCACCCATAGCCCGTAGTGGTTGTCGTTGTACGAGTTCTCGACCAGCATCGACACCGCGATCGCCGCCACCGCGACGATGCCTTCCGCCGAAAGATCGATGCTGCCGAGCTGGATCACGAACGCGGCGCCCAGTGCGATCGTCAGCGGAATCGCCGCGCCCACCGCGATGCGCGACAGGTTCATCGGATCGAAGAAGTCGTGGTTCAGCGCGCCGATGCAAAGACCGAGCGCCACCAGCACCAGAACGGGTGCGAATCGCCGCAGCAGAGCCTGCTTCGATACCTTCGGAGTCCCGGTTGTTGTTATGCGTACGGCCTGCCGGGTGGGCGCTACGGTCAGCTTGTTCATCGATACACCACCGGACCCGCCACGCGGGCATAGAGGTTGTTCCAGTCACCGCCGGGTGCGGCGGCGCGCTTGATGACGTCCTGCACGTTCGCCTTTGTCACGAACGTGGCCTTGCAATACGTTTCGCGCCGGTCCTTAGGCAGGGCCGCCACGTCGATCTTCTTGTCCTTCGCCTGCAGGCCCATCGACAGGCCGATGCCGCCGAGCCAGTACGGGTCCCAGTCGACCGATGCGATCAGCTCGCCCGCCTTGATCGCAGCGAGCCCGGGCGGCGTGCCGTCCATGCCCGTCACCGGCATCTGGCCGGCCAGCCCTTCCGCGCGCAATGCCTCGATCGCGCCGAGCGCCATGTCGTCGTTCGCGGCCCATACGCCCTTGATCTTCGCGTTGAAGCGCGTCATCCAGGCCTGCATGATCGGGAACGCCTTCTGCGAGTTCCAGTCGGCGACCTGGAAGTCGAGCAACTGGATGTCGGGAAACTTCTTGAGCGCGGCATCGAGGCCCGCCTTGCGCTCGATCGCGGGGACATTGCTGAAGATGCCGCCGAGCGCGACGACGCCGCCCTTGCCACCCATCGCCTTGAAGAGTTGCGTCGCGGCTTCCTCGCCGTAGGCGACGCCATCGTAGGAAAGATGCGCGACGTAGTCCGGGTTGTAGTCCCACGGATGCAGATCTTTCGGCTTATTCCAGATCGTCGTCACGAACGCGCCCGCCTTCGAGCAGGCCTCGACGATCACGCGCGCATCGGCGGAATCGTTCGGATCGACGTTGAGCACGAGATTGCCGTTGGTGCGCTGCAGGAGTGCGCGAATATCGGCGATGCCTTTCTCGGAACTGCCTTCGGTCGTGAGCGGCACATAAGGCAGGCCCACGCTCGCCGCAAAGCTCTGCGCGCCCTTGTTGAACGCGGCGTGGTACGGATTGGTCAGCGAGCGAAACGAACAGGCAAGCGTCGTCTTGTCCGCGCCGAGCGACAGGCGCGAGAGGCCGCTGCCGGCCATCGCGAACGCCGCCCCGGCGCCGAGCTTCATGAAATCCCGGCGCGAAAAGACCGCGCGTTGAGCTTGATTCGACATGATGTCTCCCACCAATGTAATAAATATACGGATAGTTATTTATTGCCTGAAGAATCCGGTGATGCCGGACCCTTCGGGCGCCTACGCCACGGTCGCGCTGGCGTCGCGCATCGAGCGGCCGGCGTGCGCCGCCAGTTGACCCGTCAGCGGCATCGGCGCCGCGACGAGTCCGCGAATCAGGTCGGAGGCCTTCTCCGCGATCATCAGCGTCGGCGCATTGGTGTTGGAGCTGACGATGCGCGGCATCACCGAAGAATCCGCCACCCGCAACCCTTCGATGCCATGCACGCGCAATTGCGGATCGACCACCGACATCTCGTCGATCCCCATCTTGCAGGTGCCGACCGGGTGATAGCCCGTGCGCCCGTATTGCTTTGCGTATTCCTCGTATTGCGCCTGCGTGCGCACCGTGCCGCCCGGAAAGTGCTCGCTCCTGATGTACTTGCTGAACGCCTTCTGGCTCATGATCTCGCGACTCTGACGAATGCCTTCGACCGCCACCTTGAGATCGTAAGGATCGCGAATATAGGCGGGATCGATGACCGGCGCGTCGGCGGGATCGGCGCTGTTGAGCGTCACGCTGCCGCGGCTTCTCGGGCGCAGGAAGTACGAGTTGAGCGTGCAGCCCGAACCGGAAGGCACCGGCGGCACGCCCGCTTCGACGCCAGCGCCGGGCAGGAAGTGGAACTGCAGATCGGGCGTCGGCACATCGCTGCCGGAGTACCAGAACGCGCCGCCTTCCGCGATGTTCGACGTCACCGGCCCCTTGTTGAACATTTTGTATTCGAGGCCGGCGAGCAGCATCATGTGCTTTTTCGCGTATTTATCGAGACTGTACGGTCCGTTGAGTTCGTACACGATGTCGATGTCGAAGTGATCCTGCAGATTCGCGCCGACGCCATCGAGCGCGTGCAAGGGTTTGATGCCGACGCGCTCGAGATCCGCCGCGCGGCCGATGCCCGAGAGCATCAGCATCTTCGGCGAGCCGATCGCACCGGCCGTCACGATCACCTCGCGCTCGGCGCGCGCCACGATCACATTCGAGCGCGCGTTCTGATCGGCATATTCGACGCCCACCGCGCGCCCGTTCTCGATCACGATGCGCGACACGAGACAGTTCGTCTTCACGGTGAGATTGCTGCGCGAGCGCGCCCGTTGCAAATAACCGACCGCCGCGCTGCAGCGCCGTCCGCCGCGTTGCGTAACCTGATACACGCCGACGCCTTCCTGCTGCGCGCCGTTGAAATCGCTGTTGTACGGCAGGCCCGCTTCCTGACCGGCGAGCACGAAGGCCTTGGTCAGTTCGTTGACGCTGATGAGATCGGATACACCGAGCGGTCCGCCTACCCCGTGATATTCGTTGCACAGGCGCTCGTTGTCTTCCATGCGGCGCAGATAGGGCAGCACGCCGTCGCGAAAGCCCCAGCCGGTGCAGCCTTCGCGTTCCCACGCGTCGTAGTCGGCGGGCTGGCCGCGCGTGTAGACCATCGCGTTGATGGAACCGCCGCCGCCGAGCACGCGGCCCTGCGCGAACGGAATCTGCCGCCGTTGCGTTTCCGCCGCCGCCACCGTGCGATAGCCCCAGGTCAGCGGGCCGCCGGTCATCTTGAAGAAGCCGACCGGCATATGGATGTACGGGTCGGTATCGGCGGGACCGGCTTCGAGCAGCAGCACACGGCTGCTCGCGTCTTCGCTCAGACGGGCCGCGAGCGCACAGCCCGCCGCGCCACCGCCCACGATCACATAGTCATACATTGCTGTCTCCGATTCCTTGTTCGCCACGAGTCGCGCGTGGCCTTTGCGCGTCGCTCTCTCCGGAACGTGCCCTACGCGATCCAGCGCGCCCGCTTGCCGAGTTGGACATGCACGGATTTGATCTCCGTGTATTCCTCGACGCCATAGCGCCCCGTCTCGCGACCGATACCCGATTGCTTGAATCCGCCGATGGGCATTTCCGGACCGCCGGTGATCGTGCAATTGACCCAGATGCGGCCCGCCTGCACGTCGCGCAAACTCCTGAACGCACCTTGCAGATCGCGCGTCCAGATGCTTGCAGCGAGACCGTATGGCACGCCGTTCGCGAGTTCGATGGCTTCCTCGAAGCTGTCGAACGGCGTAACCGACAGAACCGGCCCGAAAATCTCGTCCTGCGCGAGCGAGCTGCCGGGCTGCACGTTGCGAAACACCGTCGGCTGGATGAAGAAGCGCTCACCTTCGCTCCTCGCGTCGCCGCCGCACACGAGTTGCGCGCCGTCGCGCGTGCCCGCATCGATGAAGCCGCGAATCTTGTCGAACTGACGTGCCTCGACGATCGCGCCGACATGATTGGACGCATCGAGCGGATCGCCCGTGCGCACGCGGGCGAGCACCGCGCGGATACGCTCGACGAGATCGGCTTCCACCGACCGGTGCACCACGAGCCGGCTGCCCGACACGCAGCACTGTCCCGCGTTGAACGCGATGCCGAACGCGATGGCGTCGGCGGCGTCGTCGAGGTCGGCGTCGGCGAACACGATCTGCGGATTCTTGCCGCCGAGTTCGAGGCCGACCTTCTTCATGTTGCCGCCCGCTGCCGCGAGCACCGCACGGCCCACTTGCGTCGAACCGGTGAACGAGATCATGTCGACGTCCATGTGTTCGGCGAGCGCCTGACCGACCACCGAACCGAGACCCGTGACCACGTTTAACACGCCATCGGGCAGACCGGCTTCGGCGAGCAGCGCGGCGAGTTTGAGCGTCGTGGTCGAGGTCAGCTCGGCAGGCTTCACGACCACCGTGCATCCCGCGGCAAGCGCGAACGGCAGACGTTCGGAAAGAATGAAGAACGGAAAATTCCATGGCGTGACGATGCCCACGACACCCACCGGCTGCCGCAGTACCAGCCCGAGCATGTCGGGGCCGAGCGTGTCGTGCGAATCGCCATGCACCACGCGCGCGAGCCCCGCTGCGTATTCCCAGATGCCCGCGGCCGCCGTGATTTCGCCACGCGACTGACCGATCGGCTTGCCGCTTTCGAGCGTTTCCAGATACGCCAGCGTCTCCACGTTGTCGCGGATCAGGCGCGCCGCTTTCAGCAGGACCGTCGCGCGCTGTTCGCCGGTAAGCCGCGACCAGCGGCCGTCGTCGAACGCGCGGCGGGCGGCGGCCACCGCTGCATCGAGATCGCCGGACGATGCGCGCAGCGTCGTTGTGACGCCCACGCCGTGGCCCGGACTCTTGCGCGTCACCCATTCGGCGGAAGAACCGGCATAGTCCTTTCCGTCGATGAACATCGACGTGCGCAACGGTTCGTCGGGCAGATGCAGCGAGGCTGCCAGTTCGCTCAAATCACTCATATCCGTCTCCATTCAACATTCTCATGGTGCGTCCGGCATCCACGCCGCCGCGCGTCATCGAAACGCATTCTGCACCATCCGGTTACTTCCTTACAAGCCGATTTTTGGTTTATAGTCGCTAACATCCTGAACGCCTGCCGGCATTCCAACTTTCATTTCGACGACGCACATGACCCTCGCCACCACCACGCAGAAACGCGCATCCAAGACGCCCGAGGCCGAAGTCACGCGTCAGCCCAGACAACGGGACCCGGAGGTGACGAAGGCCCGCATCCTCGAAGCCGCGAAAAAGGAGTTCGCCAAACTCGGCATGGCGGGCGCGCGGGTCGAAGCCATCGCGACACGCGCGAAGGCCAACAAGCGGATGATCTATCACTACTTCGGCAGCAAGGAGGAGCTGTTCGTCGCGGTCCTCGAAGATGTCTACGCCGACATCCGCTCCGCCGAGCAGAAGCTCGATCTCGACCATCTCTCCCCCGAGGACGCGATCGTCGCGCTCACCACGCACACCTGGAACTACTACCTGAAGAACCCCGAGTTCATGACGCTCGTGAACAGCGAGAACCTGCATCGCGCGCGGCACGTCAAGAAGTCCGCGCGCTTCAAGGAACTGCATCAGGGTTTCATTTCGATGCTCCAGCGCATCCTCGACCGCGGCGTCGCAGCAGGCGCGTTCCGCAGCGGCGTCGATGCGCGGCAACTGCATATCACCATGGCCGCGATCGGCTACTACTACCTCACGAACCGCTTCACGAGCGGCGTGATCTTCGACATCGACTTCATGGACAAGGCGGCGCTCAAGAGCCGCCTCGAATTCAACATCGATACCATCCTGCGGCTCGTACGGCCGTGAAGCTTGCGCGCGCAGCGGTGTCATCTCACGCCACCTTCTCTTGCGATGCCGACATCCGCGCGAGCAACGCTTCATCGACGAGCGGCCTGAACGCCATGCGCGCCAGCACGTCACGCTCGATATCGACGCCATCCGCGACTTCGATCAGGCGCACGCCTTCGGCCTCCAGTCGAAACACCGCGCGCTCGGTCACGTAAAGCACTTCCTGAGCGCTGCGTAACGCCTGCTCGCCGCTGAACGTGATGTGCTGCACGCGTTCGACGAGCTTCGGCACGCTGCCCGGCGACACGATATTCAAACGCGTCCCCGTTTGTTCGACTTGCAGGCCCTTCGCCTCGAAACTGCCGCAGAAAACGATCTTGCGCGCGCCCTGCGTGATGTCGATGAAACCGCCCGGCCCCACCACCGTCGAACCGAGCTTCGACACGTTGATGTTGCCCGCGCCATCCATCTCGCCCATGCCGAGGAAGGAGACATCGACGCCGCCGCCGCTGTAGAAATCGAACTGATCGACGCTCGACAGGATCGCGTGCGCGTTGCGCGCCGTGCCGAACATGGGGCCATCGAGCATGGCGCCGTTGTGGATGCCCTGCTCCACCGATCCCCAGAACGTGCCCATGCGCCCCTGCTGCGCGAGCAACGCGGGAATGCCGCCCGGAATGCCGAAGCCGAAATTCGCCGACTGCCCCTCATGCAGTTCGAGCGCGGCGCGCGCGGCGATGATGCGGCGGATGCCCGTCGGCACTTCGTAGAATCCGTCGCCGATGGCGCACTGCGCTTCGCCGCTCAGCGCCGGATCGTAGTCCGACACCACGCATTGCACCTGCTCAGGCGTCTCGACGAGCGTATCGACCAGAATGCCCGGAATGCGCACGAGGCGCGCCGGCACATAGCCTTCAGGCTCGCGCTCCTTCACCTGCACGATGACGCGTCCAGCGCTGTTGTGCGCGGCCAGCGCGGCGGCGTAGACATCGAGGTCGGCCGGTTCGCGGCGCAGCGTGACATTGCCGCTTTCATCCGCCGATGAGCCACGCACGATCGCGAAATCGACCTTGAACGGCTTGTAGCGCAGATACTCGCGGCCGTCGAGCTCGATCAGTTCCACGAGATCTTCGCTGGCGCGTTCGTTGATCTTGCCGCCATCGATACGCGGATCGACAAAGGTTCGCAGTCCAACATGCGTGACAAGTCCCGGCCGGCCCGCGCCGATCTCGCGCAGCAGCGTGGAGATGACGCCCGCCGGAAAGCTGTACGCCTCGAACGCATTCTCGCGGGCGAGCTTCTGCATCGCGGGCGCCCAGCTCCAGTGGCCGCCGATCACGCGTTTGACCATTCCCGCATGGGCGAACCGGCCCAGCCCGCTGCCCTTGGCATCGCCGATACCGAGCGCGTGGACGATGGTCAGATCGCGCGGATGCCCGGTTTCGAGAAAGCGCCGTTCGAGCTGCGCGAGCACGGCGTCCGCTTCGAGCAGCCCGCCGCCGGAACCCGCGAGCGCGATCGTCGCGCCATCGAAAATCTGCCCGACCGCAGCGGCAGCGTCCATCCACTTGTTCACTGAAAGCTCCTTTGAGAATCCGCCGCGAAAGCCATTGACAGCGGCCATTCGTTGGTCTTAAATAACCCACCAGATGGTTACTTGTTGCGAATGTTGGCACACGAAACCTCTGAATTCAAGCGGTATTTCGACGGTCTGCGGGTATACCTTCAAGACAAGTCCTGCCGCAAATATCTGGTCTGACGAATGGCATGGAGACAGCATGAGACTCTCGGAATTACACGAGCAAATCCGCGACACCACGCGGCGTTTTGCGCAGGAAGTCATCCGGCCCCTGGCCGAGGAACTGGATCGCGAAGAGCGCTTTCCGGCGGAGATCTACAAGCAGATGGGCGAGCTCGGGTTATTCGGCATCACCGTGCCGGAGGAATTCGGCGGCGCCGGGATGGATGTCACGGCGTATGCGCTCGTGATGGAGGAGTTGTCGCGCGGTTACGCGTCGGTGGCGGACCAGTGCGGCCTGCTCGAACTCGTCGGCACCTTGCTGAGCGCGCATGGCAGCGATGCGCAGCGCGCAAGGTATCTCGAATCGCTGCTGCGCGCGGAACTGCGCCCGGCTTACTGCATCACCGAATCCGACGCGGGCACGGACGTCTCCGGCATCCGGACCACCGCCACGCGCACAGCCGATGGCTGGGAACTCAGCGGCGCGAAGCTGTGGATTCATAACGCGCCGGTCGCGGACCTCGCGTTCGTGCTGGCGCGCACGGACCTCGCGGCGGGCAAGCGGGGCATGAGCATCTTCATCGTCGACTGTCATTTGCCGGGCGTATCGAAGGGGCCGAAGGAACACAAGATGGGGCAGCGTGCGTCGCAGGTCGGCGAGCTTCATTTCGACCGCGTGCAGCTTGCCGAAGACGCGCTGCTCGGGCAGGAAGGACGCGGCTTTCACATGATGATGAGCGCGCTCGACAAAGGCCGCGTGGGCATTGCCGCGCTGGCGGTCGGCATTGCGCAGGCGGGTCTCGAAGCAGCGCTCGAATACGCGCAGACCCGCAAGCAGTTCGGCACGCATATCGCCGAGTTTCAGGGCGTGCAGTGGATGCTCGCCGACATGGCGAAAGATATCCAGGCCGCGCGCCTGCTGGTGCACGATGCCGCCGCGCGTCTCGAAGCCGGTGAGCGTGCGAGCATCGCGTGTTCGATGGCGAAATGCTTCGCGGGCGATACCGCGGTCAAGCACAGCGCGAATGCCGTGCAGATCTTCGGCGGCAGTGGCTACATTCGCGGCTATGAAGTGGAACGCCTCTATCGCGACGCGAAGATTACGCAGATCTACGAAGGCACGAATCAGATTCAGCGCACGATCATCGCGCGCGATCTGATCGCCAATGGAGCATCGTTATGAGCGCGCGTCCCGTTGCGCTCGTCACGGGCAGCCGGCGCGGCATCGGGCGGGCGATAGCCATCGAACTCGGCCGCGCGGGATTCGATGTCGCGCTCACCGACGCCGTGGCCTCCGATGAACTCGATCAGGCCGCAGCCGAAGTCGAGAAGACCGCCGCGCGCGCGATCGCCGTCGTCTCCGATCTCGCCGATATCGCCGCGAATCACGCCACGTTGCTCGACATCGAAACGCGTCTCGGCGGCCCGATCGATTGTCTCGTGAACAACGCGGGCGTGTCGGTGTTGTCGCGCGGCGATCTGCTCGACGTGACGCCCGAAAGCTTCGACCGCTGCATCGCGATCAATACACGCGGGACCTTCTTTCTGACGCAGGCGTTCGCGCGGCACTTTCTGTCGCGCACGCGCAAGAGCGTGGCGGCGCATCCGAGCGTCATCACGATCACCTCGTCGAATGCGGTCGCCGCTTCGCCGTTGCGCGGCGAGTATTGCGTGTCGAAGGCGGGGTCATCGATGGCCACGACGCTGTTTTCGCTGCGCCTCGCCGAGCACGGCATCGGCGTCTATGAAGTGCAGCCGGGTCTGATCGAGACCGAGATGACCGCGCCTTCCCGCGCGCGCTACGACGCGCAGATGGAGCAAGGTCTCACCGCCATCAGGCGCTGGGGCACGCCGCTGGAAGTCGCGACCGCCGTGCGCACGCTCGCGACCGGCGGCTTGCCGTACAGCGCAGGACAGGCGATCCGCGTCGATGGCGGCTTACTCGTCAACAAATACTGAGATGCACATGAACTCAACGCTCAAGTTGCCGACTGCCCTCGGCACGATGGAAAGTTATCGCCTGCAAGGCACCCCGCTCGATGCGCGAACGCCCGCTCGCACATTCAACCGCATCGCCTATTCGGCCGCACACGTCGTGGCCGATCCGCTGCGCGCCGCTGAACTCGGCGCGCCGCCCGCCATCGACTGGGAGCGCACGCTCGAATATCGGCGCTATCTGCTCCGGCAAGGTCTCGGCATCGCCGAGGCAATGGACACCGCGCAACGCGGCATGGGTCTGCCGTGGCATAGCGCGCTGGAACTGATCACGCGCACCATCGAAGGCACGCGCGATATTCCCGGCGCATTGATTGCGTCGGGCTGCGGCACGGATCACGTCGCGCTGCCATCGATCACGAACTGCGATCAGGTGATCCGCGCCTACGCCGAACAACTCGAAGCCGTGCAGCGCGTGGGCGGACGCGTCATCCTGATGGCGAGCCGGGCGCTTGCGCGGGTCGCGCGCTCGCCGGATGACTATCGGCGGGTCTATCGTGAAGTCCTCGCAATGTGCGATCGACCGGTGATCCTGCACTGGCTCGGCGAGATGTTCGATCCCGAGTTGGCGGGTTACTGGGGCGAGGCGGCTTATGAGCGCGCCGCGCAAGTGTGTCTCGACGTGATCGGCGACAGCGTCGATCGTGTCGACGGCATCAAGATTTCCCTGCTCGATGACGCCAAGGAAATTGCGTTCCGCCGTCGGCTGCCGCACACGGTGAAGATGTATACCGGCGACGATTTCAACTATCCGGACCTGATAGCGGGCGACGACGTCGGCTATTCGCATGCGCTGCTCGGCATCTTCGATGCGATTGCGCCGGCCGCATCGCAGGCACTCGACGCGCTCGCCAGCGATGACCCCGATACGTTCCACGCGCTGCTTGCGCCGACGGTCCCGCTGTCGCGTCACATCTTTCGCGCGCCTACGCAGTACTACAAGACGGGCGTCGTGTTCCTCGCCTATCTGAACGGCTTTCAGGATCACTTCTTCATGCTCGGCGGCCATCACGGCATGCGCCCGCCCGCCTATCTC
This sequence comes from Caballeronia sp. NK8, assembly GCF_018408855.1. Lineage (GTDB taxonomy): Bacteria > Pseudomonadota > Gammaproteobacteria > Burkholderiales > Burkholderiaceae > Caballeronia. Next base: position 656,314 of record NZ_AP024324.1, read on the forward strand.
GCCGATGTTTTCCGTCTTGCCGATCAGGCAGGTCTGCTGCGCGATCCCGACGATGCCAGCGGCCGCGTTCGCAAGGTCATGACGGCGCTTGGTTGCGGCGAGCGATCATGAGAAACCTGCAGGGAAGACTCGATCTGTGCGCCGTCAACACCGCGACGCTCGGCCATCGCGAACCGTTGAGCGTAACGATCGACCGCGTTGCGGCGGCGGGATTCGGCGGCATCGCGCCGTGGCGTCACGAAGTAGAGCACGCGAACGTGGCCGAACTCGCGAGGCAGATCCGCGCCGTCGGTCTGCGCGTCACGGGCTATTGCCGTTCGACTTATCTGCCGGCGACGAGCCGTGAGCAGTTCGCCGCGAACATCGACGCGAACAAGGCGGCCCTGCACGATGCCGCGACCCTCGGCGCGCGCTGCTTCGTCATGGTGGTCGGTGGCTTGCCCGAGGGCAGCCGCGATCTGCACGGCGCGCGCGCCCAGGTCATCGAGGGGCTCGGCGAACTGCTCGAGACGGCGCGCGATTGTGGCGTGCCGCTCGCGCTCGAACCGCTTCATCCGATGTACGCAGCGGACCGCGCCGTCATCAACACGCTTGCGCAGGCGCTGGATATCTGCGCCGAACTCGATCCTGACCACGCCGGCAATCTCGGCGTCGCGCTCGATGTCTATCACTGCTGGTGGGACCCGGCGCTGCGCGCATCGATCGCGCGAGCGGGACAGGACGATCGACTGCTCGCTTTTCATGTGTGCGACTGGCTCCATGAAACACGCGACCTTCTGCTGGATCGCGGCATGATGGGCGACGGTGTCGTCGATCTTTCCGACATTCGGCGGAGCGTCGAGCACGCCGGTTATGACGGACTGGTCGAAGTGGAGATTTTCTCGAAAGAAAACTGGTGGCGGCGCGATCCGGATGACGTGCTGCGCATCTGCGCGGAACGCCTGCAGAGTGTGTGCTGAAACGATGAGAGGAACATCATGACGCGAGACAAGGTTCGTTGGGGCGTGCTTGGCGCCGCCCGCATCGCCGACAATTTCGTGGTGCCCGCCATCCAGCGATCGGTCAACGGTCGCGTGGTGTGCGTCGCCGCACGCGATCGCGACCGCGCCGCCGCGTTCGCCGCGCGGCACGGCATCGCAGCCACACATGCGAGTTACGACGAAGTCATCGCAAGCGATCAGGTCGATGCCGTCTACCTCCCCCTGCCGACGGCCAGTCACTTCGAGTGGTGCAGAAAGGCGCTGCTCGCGGGCAAACATGTCCTGTGCGAGAAGCCCATCGCGATGACGGCCTCGCAGGTTCGTGAGTTGATTGCGCTGCGGGACGCGACGGGTCTGATCTGCGGCGAGGCGTTCATGGTGGCGCACCATCCGCAGTGGGCATTCGTCAGGGAGCGCATCGCAAACGGGTCACTTGGTGAACTGAAGCGCGTGGAAGGGTCCTTCACTTACTTCAACGATGATCCTCGCGCACTCAAGAACGATCTGGCGCTGGGCGGCGGCGGTGTGCGTGACATCGGCGTCTATCCCGTCGTCACGACGCGCATCGCGACGGGCCTGGAGCCTGTCGAGGTCAACGCGAGCATTACCATCGATCCGCGCTACGGCACGGACAAGCTGGCGGTCTGCGATCTGAAATTTCCCGGTTTCGACCTTCACTTCTACTGCGGCACGCAACTCGCGCGCCGCCAGCATATGATCTTCCACGGCTCGAAAGGCTGGCTTTCACTGGATGCGCCGTTCAACCCCGGCGTGTACGCCGGTGCGTGCGTTCACATTCGTTCGGATGACACGGGAAAGGTCGAAAAGGTCGAATTTGGAAACGTCGATCAGTATCAGTCGATGGTTGAAAATTTCAGTGCAGCGGTGCTCGGGCCCGACAAATCGATTGTATTTACGCTCGAGAATTCGCTGGGCAACCAGCTTGTCATCGACGAGGTCCTGTCTCATGCCGACCGTTAGCACGGCGTCGATGACCGACGTGCAGCAACTCCGGGAAACCCGCGCGCTGGCCGCCGCGCGCGCCAACGCGGATGACGCATCCTTATGGCGCTGGTTTTCGGCCCTGATGGACGGTGGAGAGATTCGCTGGTGCCTCGCCGCCGAAGGCTGGCTCGTCAGCGTCAATCATCGGCATGTGGCGACCGCCGCGTCCTTCGACGAGGCCATTCGCACCGCCAAGGCACATGTTCATTCCGCGATGCGCTTGAAACTGGCGTAGTAATCCTCGGTGTAGTAGCAATCGCCTGTCTGCCGGCGCGGTCCGCCGCACACGATGCGGCGTTGCCCGCGATCCGTCGAACCGGGCGTGCGAACCGTATATGCGTGGTAATAGCCGCGCGGATGCTGCGGCAGCAGTGCCGAGCTGTTGCGGAACAGGACGCCGTCCTCCCCAAACGGGTACGGGCCGCCCGCTTTGATCAGACGCAGCGTTTCAGTTGCCTCTGCCGGCAATTTCGCCCGGGTGACCGTGGCGAGCACGCCCGATGCGGCGGGTGGCTCGCTCGCGGCCTGGCTCAGTTGGCCCGCCGCCTGACTCGCGGCGGATGCGCCCGTGTCCTGAGCAGGTGTAGGCGATTTGTTTTTGTCGCATCCGCCGAGGAGTGCGCTCAAGACGAAGATGCAGGCGAAAACGCGTGCCGGTTTCACGAGATGGTTGTCTCCACGTTGACCTGCATCCGACGATCACGAACGATTCAGGGTATCGCTAATGGCAAGGCGAATCAACGTTTCGACGCCGACAAAAAATGGCGCCGCAGGCATTCAGCTTGCGGCGCCACTGCATGACGATGTTGAGAACCGACAGCGTCCTTACATCTTCACGGTATCGGCCACTTCCTTGAAGTCTTCGATCTGGTCGAAGTTCATGTACTGGTAAATCTTGTCGCTGTTCGCGTCGAGCACGCCGATGTCGGCCATGTACTCGGCCTTGCTCGGAATCTTGCCCAGACGCGAGCAGATCGCCGCCAGTTCCGCCGAGCCGAGATACACATTCGTGTTCTTGCCCAAGCGGTTCGGGAAGTTGCGGGTCGAGGTCGACATGACCGTCGCGCCTTCGCGCACCTGTGCCTGGTTACCCATGCACAGCGAGCAGCCCGGCATTTCGGTACGCGCACCGGCCGTGCCGAACACGCCGTAGTGACCTTCCTCGGTCAGCTGCTTCTGATCCATCTTCGTCGGCGGAGCGACCCACAGCTTGACGGGGATGTCGCGCTTGCCTTCCAGCAGCTTCGACGCGGCACGGAAGTGCCCGATGTTGGTCATGCACGAGCCGATGAACACTTCGTCGATCTTGGCGCCAGCCACGTCGGAGAGCGTCTTCACGTCGTCCGGATCGTTCGGGCAGGCCACGATCGGCTCGTGAATATCGGCGAGGTCTATCTCGATGACCGCGGCATATTCGGCGTCGGCATCCGGCGACAGCAGTTGCGGGTCGGCCAGCCACTGCTCCATCGCCTCGATGCGGCGCTGCAGGCTGCGCGGGTCCTGATAGCCCTGGGCGATCATCCACTTCAGCAGCGTGACGTTGCTGTTGAGATACTCGATGATCGGTTCCTTGTTCAGGTGGACCGTGCATCCGGCGGCCGAGCGCTCGGCCGAAGCATCCGACAATTCGAACGCTTGCTCGACCTTCAGGTCGGGCAGGCCTTCGATTTCGAGCACGCGGCCCGAGAAAATGTTCTTCTTGCCTTGCTTGGCGACCGTCAGCATGCCCTGCTTGATCGCGTACAGCGGGATTGCGTTGACCAGATCGCGCAGGGTCACGCCCGGCTGCATCTTGCCCTTGAAGCGGACCAGCACCGATTCCGGCATGTCCAGCGGCATGGTGCCGGTGGCGGCCGCGAAGGCGACCAGGCCCGAACCCGCCGGGAAGCTGATGCCGATCGGGAAGCGCGTGTGCGAGTCGCCGCCGGTGCCCACGGTGTCGGGCAGCAGCATGCGGTTCAGCCACGAGTGGATCACGCCGTCGCCCGGGCGCAGCGCGATGCCGCCACGGGTGCTGATGAAGTTCGGCAGGGTCTGGTGGGTCTTCACGTCCACCGGCTTCGGATAAGCGGCCGTGTGGCAGAACGACTGCATGACGAGGTCGGCCGAGAAGCCCAGGCACGCCAGGTCCTTCAGTTCGTCGCGGGTCATCGGGCCGGTGGTGTCCTGCGAGCCAACCGAGGTCATCTTCGGTTCGCAGTACGTGCCCGGACGCACGCCCTGGCCTTCCGGCAGGCCGCAGGCGCGGCCGACCATCTTCTGGGCCAGCGAGAAGCCACGGCCGTTGTCGGCGGGCTGCTGCGGCAGGCGGAACAGGGTCGATGCAGGCAGGCCCAGCGCTTCGCGCGCCTTCGCGGTCAGCCCGCGGCCGATGATCAGCGGAATGCGGCCGCCGGCGCGCACTTCGTCGAACAACACGTCGGACTTGACCTGGAATTCGGCGATCACTTCGCCGTTCTTCAGCGCACGGCCTTCGTACGGGCGCAGTTCGACCACGTCGCCCATTTCCATCTTCGAGACATCGAGTTCGATCGGCAGGGCTCCCGCGTCTTCCATGGTGTTGTAGAAGATCGGGGCGATCTTGCCGCCAAGGCACACGCCGCCGAAGCGCTTGTTCGGGATGAACGGAATGTCCTCGCCCGTGAACCACAGCACCGAGTTGGTGGCCGACTTGCGCGACGAGCCGGTGCCGACCACATCGCCTACGTACGCGACCAGGTGACCCTTTTCCTTCAGCGACTCGATGAACGCGACAGGCCCACGCTTGCCGTCTTCTTCCGGCGTGATGCCGGGACGGGCGTTCTTCAGCATCGCCAGCGCGTGCAGCGGAATGTCCGGGCGGGTGGTGGCGTCCGGGGCCGGCGACAGGTCGTCGGTGTTGGTTTCGCCCGTCACCTTGAAGACGGTGATGGTCAGGCTTTGCGGCACTTCCGGACGGCTCGTGAACCATTCGGCGTCCGCCCAGCTTTGCAGTACGGCGCGCGCGTGGGCGTTGCCCGCGTCGGCCAGTTCCTTGACATCGTGGAACTGGTCGAACATCAGGAGGGTTTTCTTGAGCGCTTCGGCAGCCACGGCGCCGACTTCGGCGTCGGACAGCAGTTCGATCAGCGGCTGGATGTTGTAACCGCCGAGCATGGTGCCGAGCAGCTCGGTGGCGCGGGCGCGCGTGATCAGCGCGCAGGCCGTCTGACCCTTGGCCACGGCGGCGAGGAAGCCGGCCTTGACGCGGGCGGCTTCGTCCACGCCCGCGGGCACGCGGTTGGTGATCAGGTCGAGCAGCGTCTGTTCTTCACCGGCGGGCGGATTCGTCAGCAGTTCCACCAGCTCGGCGGTTTGCTGGGCCGACAGCGGCAGGGAAGGAATACCGAGCGCGGCGCGCGCGGCTGTGTGGGCGCGAAAGTTTTCGAGCATGGGGACCGTTCGTATTGCGTTTCAGGGGCTTTCCAAACGTGCCGAGGGTGTTCTGGCACTGCTTCGGCCGCCATTTTAATCGCAATACTGCACCGCGTCAAATGTCTTATGTCTTATGTCTTATATAAGAGTTGATGACGAAAAGTTTGCCCAGTGATGATGGGCAGTCGATGTTCCCGTGCGCCGCCCCGTCGGCGGCGCACGTCCGTCAGGCCGTTTCCACTACGGGCGTAGGTTTTTCGGCTGGCCTGGGCGCGTGCTCAGCTACCTGTCCCCGCAGCTTGATGAGCGCCAGCACGGTATCGATCGTCGGTGTCGGCTGGTCGACGAGACGCCCCATTTCCTGGACGACGGTGAGAAGCGGATCGATCTCCATCGGCCGGTTGGCTTCGAGATCCTGGAGCATCGATGTCTTGTGCGCGCCGACCGCGCCCGCGCCGTCGATACGCCTTTCGACGTCGACCCGAAAATGCACGCCGAACTGATCGGCGATCGTCTTGGCCTCCAGCATCATGGCTTTGGACACCGCGCGCGTAGCCGGATTGCTCGTGATGACATCGAGGGTTGCATGCGTCAATGCGCTGATCGGGTTGAAGCAGAGATTGCCCCAGAGCTTCAGCCAGATTTCATCGCGGATACGTTCCCGGATGGGCGCATCCAGACCCGCTGCGCTCATGATTTCATGCAGCCTCTGAATGCGCTCGCTGCGCTCCCCGCTGGGTTCGCCGATGGGAAATTTCTTTCCATACACATGGCGGATCACACCCGGCGCGACGACTTCCGCCGCCGGGTACACCACGCATCCGATCGCGCGCTCCGGTCCGAGCGCGCTCCATTGCGTTCCGCCGGGATCGACGCTGTCGAGCGTGGTGCCTTCCAGATTCCCGCCATGCCTGTGAAAGTACCAATAGGGAATCCCGTTGACGGCCGTGACGATCGCCGTGTCCGGCCCGAGCAAGGTTCGTATCTGGCCGACGACACCCGGCACCGAATGCGCCTTCAACGCCACGATCACGTAATCCTGCTGACCCAGCTCGCGCGGGTCCGATGCACATCGGACCTTGACCACACGTTCCTCGCCGTCGATTTGCAGCCGTACGCCCTTTTCCTGCATGGCGGCGAGGTGCGGACCGCGCGCAACGAAGCTCACATCAGCACCCGCGAGCGCCAGCTGCGCGCCGAGATATGCGCCGATTGCACCGGCGCCATAGACACAGATCTTCATGGTCACTCACGCTCCAAGATGATTGAGCAGCGCATCGACACTGCCTTTCGCATCGCCGAACAGCATCCGCGTGTTTTCCTTATAGAAGAGCGGGTTGTCGACACCCGCATAGCCCGCCGCCATGCTTCGTTTGGACACGACCACGGTGCGCGCCTTCCACACTTCGAGCACCGGCATGCCGGCAATCGGACTGCCGGGGTCTTCGAGCGCGCCCGGATTCACGATGTCGTTTGCACCGATCACCAGCACGACATCCGTGCTGGAAAAGTCTTCGTTGATTTCATCCATTTCGAGAACGATGTCATACGGCACCTTCGCCTCCGCAAGCAATACGTTCATGTGCCCCGGCAAGCGGCCCGCCACCGGATGAATGCCGAAGCGCACCTTCACGCCCTTGCTGCGCAGGTTTTTCGTGATCTCGCTGATGGTCGCCTGAGCCTGCGCGACGGCCATGCCGTAGCCCGGCACGATGACGACTTCCGATGCATCGCGCAACAGCGCGCCAACTTCATCGACCGTGACCGGTGCGACTTCTCCCTCGATCGCCTTTCCTGCGGAAGACGTCACCGTGCCGAACCCGCCCAGAATCACGGAGAGAAATTTGCGGTTCATCGCGCGGCACATGATGTAACTCAGAATCGCTCCGCTCGAGCCGACCAGCGCGCCGGTCACGATCAACAGATCGTTGCTGAGCATGAAGCCGGTCGCGGCGGCCGCCCAGCCCGAGTAGCTGTTCAGCATCGACACGACCACCGGCATGTCCGCGCCGCCGATCGCCATCACCAGATGCACGCCGAGCAGTGCGGCGATCGCGGTCATGGTGACCAGCGCGCTGATGCCGACATCCGCGTCGGGCGCAGTGAGGAACACATAGCCGAGCGCGAGGCACGCGAACACGCCGACGAGATTCAGCGTGTGCCGCATCGGCAGCAGCAAGGGCTTGCCGCCCACGATGCCCTGCAGCTTGAGGAATGCGGCGATGGATCCCGTGAACGTCACCGCGCCGATGAACACGCCGAGAAAAATCTCGACCTCGTGCACCGATTGCGCCACGCTGTCCGGCTCCGCGCCCGATCCCGGCGACAGATAGCTCGCGATGGCGACCAGCACCGCCGCCAGCCCCACGAAGCTATGCAATGCCGCGACGAGTTGCGGCATCTGCGTCATCTCGACGCGTCGGGCGAGCAGCGCGCCGCCCGCCACGCCGATTGCCATCAGCACGACGACGACCGGCAGCGCCGCTCCGCCGTTGAGCCATAGCGTCGTGACGATCGCGATGGCCATGCCGGCGACGCCGCAGAGGTTGCCGCGCCGCGCCGTTGCCGGATGACTGAGCCCGCGCAGGCTCAGGATGAACAGCACGCTCGCCACCAGATAGGCGATGCTTCCGATTCCAGTTTGCATGTCGATCTCCTTAGCGCTGGAACATGTTCAACATGCGTTGAGTGACGAGAAAGCCGCCAGCGATATTGATGGTCGCGATCAGAATCGCCAGGCCGGAAAGAATCGCGACCAGGTTATTCGGCGTGCCGACCTGCAACAGCGCGCCCGTCACGATGATGCCGCTGACCGCGTTGGTCACGCTCATCAGCGGTGTGTGCAGTGCGGGCGTCACGTTCCATACGACCTGATAGCCGACGAAGATCGCAAGCACGAACACGGTGAAGTGTGCGACGAACTCAGGCGGAGCAACGGCGCCCAATGCCGCGAGCAATACGGCTGCAACGACGAGCCCGGCCACGCCGATCCATCCCGCGCGGCGCTTCTGTTCGATCGTCGCGGCAATCGTCGTGGCGGGTTTCGCGGCGGCGGGAGGAGCGACCGCGGGCGCGGGCTTCCTGGGCATCGGCCATCTCACGTGGCCGCGCAGCACCACGGCCACACCGCCGATCACTTCGTCATCGGTATCGACCACGATTTCGCCGTTCTTCTGCGGCGTCAGATCAGTCAGAAGATGCCGCAGATTCGTGCCGTACAACTGGCTCGATTGCGTCGCCATGCGCGATGGCAGATCCGTATAACCGACGATCGTGACGCCCTCCACGAATGCCGCCTCGCCCGGCCGCGTAAGCTCGCAATTGCCGCCCTGCTCCGCCGCCATATCGATGATCACGCTGCCCTGGCGCATGCTGCGCACCATGTCGGCGGTGATCAGTCTGGGCGCGGGCTTGCCCGGAATCAGCGCGGTCGTCACGATGATGTCGACCTCCTTCGCCTGCGCGGCGAACAACGCCATTTCCGCGGCGATGAATTCCGCGCTCATCTCTTTCGCGTAGCCGCCGCTGCCGCTGCCGTCTTCCACATAATCGAGTTCGAGAAACTCCGCGCCCATGCTCTCGACCTGCTGCCGCACTTCGGGCCGCGTATCGAATGCACGGACGATCGCGCCGAGACTGCGCGCCGCGCCGATCGCCGCGAGTCCCGCCACGCCCGCGCCGATCACCATCACTTTGGCCGGGGCGATCTTGCCTGCCGCCGTGATCTGTCCCATGAAGCCACGGCCGAACTGGTGCGCAGCTTCGATGACCGCGCGATAGCCCGCCATATTGGCCATCGAACTCAATGCATCGAGCTTTTGCGCGCGCGAGATGCGCGGCACGCAGTCCATCGCGAGCGCGGTGACGTTGCGCGCGGCGAGGCGCGTCAACAGCGTTTCGTTCTGCGCCGGCCAGATAAAACTGATCAGCGTCGATCCTTCGCGCAACCACACGACTTCATCGGCCGCAGGTTCGATGGAAGGCGCCCTCACTTTCACGACGATATCCGCGCCCGCATAGAGCGACGGCGCGTCCTGCGCGATATGCGCCCCCGCCGCGCGATAGGCGTCATCGGTAAATGCGGCAAGTTCACCCGCACCGGTCTCGACGGTCACTTCGAAACCGAGCTTCAGCAGATGTCCGACTACTTCGGGCGTCAAGGCGACGCGACGTTCCCCGGGATAGCGCTCCCGTGGCACTGCAATCATCATTGGCATGACTAAATTCCCAATCGACGGTTTGAAATTCTGAGTGGCGCGCGCCTGAGAGAAGCCTTAGCGTGCTTCAACCGTCGCGAGTACTTCGGACACGTGGTTCGTCAGTCTGCCGATGCCTTCGATCGAAACCTCGACCGTCGCGCCATCGCGCATCGAACCCACGCCCAGCGAAGTGCCGCACGCGATCACGTCGCCTGGCAGCAAGGTCATGTCGCGGGAAATGCGGCTCACCTGTTCCAGCGGTGAAAACGCCATGTCGGCCAGCGGATAGTTTTGCCGCTCGACGCCGTCGAGCGTGGTGACGACGTGGGTGTTTTCCCAGTCGAGTTCGGTCGTGATCGCAGGTCCGATGCAACCGAACGTGTCATAGCCTTTCGCGCGACACCATTGTGCAAAGTTCGCATCTTCGAACAGCAGGTCGGCGGCCGTGACGTCGTTGACGCATGTATAGCCGAACACATAACCGGCGGCTTCCTCGACGCTCACATTGCTGCACCGTTTGCCGATCACGATCCCGAGCTCGCCTTCGTAGACGATCTTGCCGTCGTATGCGGCGGGACGCTGAATCGTGTCGCCGGGTCCGGCGAGCGACGTCGACGGTTTGATCAGAAACAGCGGATGTTTGGGCAGCGGCTTGCCCAGCTTCGCGGATAGCGCATGAAAGTTGTTCCATAACGCGACGATACGGCTCGGCACGCACGGACTCGTCAGCGAAACGTCGTCGAGGCCGAACGTCCGTCCTGTCGGACGCGGCGAGGCGAACATGTCGCCTTCGTATTCGATCACGCGCCCGTCGTCGAGCAGGCCAAAACCAGCGCGGCCATTTTCCTTGCCCGTCGCGTGCGTATAGCGGATCCACAAGCTCATATTGTCTCCTCCCGATGTCGCAAGACCTTTCGCGCTGCGCGCGCAGCCGCCTGCGCCTCGCGTCAGCGAAGCTGGCGCAAGGTACGAATAGTTGTCGATTTCTGGTCGGTCAGCCGCGAACGCGGGCGTCGTTGAAGCGGCCGGTGGGATGGGTGGCCGCTTCCTCCTCTACAGCTTCGTCCGGGCGCTTCGTGGTGCGCAGACGCAAGCCGCTGTCTTATGTTCTTTGAATCGCTGAAGCTCAGGCGGGGGTCTTTGCCTCCAGCTCGGCGATCCTCTTGCGTAGCGCACGATCTTCCTGAAAGCGCGCCGTTTCATCGCGAATGATCGCGACAATGCCGGTCACTTCGCCTTGCGGCGAGCGCAATAGCGCGACCGTGAACGCGATCGACATCGCGCGTCCGGCCTTATCGACGGCAGGCACCTTGAGCAGATCGTGCCCATAACGCGTCTCGCCGGTCGCCATCGTCTTCTGGTAGCCGTCCCAATGACGGCCGCGCAGACGTTCCGGAATGATCAGATCCAGCGACTGTCCCATTGCTTCGCTTTCGGTAAAGCCGAACATGCGTTCCGCAGCCGGATTCCATAGCGTGATGGCACCGCTCGCATCCGAAATGATCACGGCATCGCCAATTGCATTGACGAGCTGTTCGTAGTCGATGGTGTGGGCCATGGTGTCGTCCGGATCGTGGGGTAACGATGCAGCTTACGCTTGAAAGCGATCTAATATTTATCCGGGGACGCTGCCGTCCTGCCGTCTTCCTGTCAAGACGGCAGAAGGCAGCGATCACCCTTTACCTGCCAATGCGACCGCGTCAGACGGCCCGGATTTCCTGCATGCGCGCAACTTGCTCCGCGCTGTAGCCAAGCTCGAGCAAGACTTCCTCGGTGTGCTCGCCCAAGAGCGGCGAGCCCGTGATTTCCGGCTTCAGGTCCGAGAACTTGATCGGGCTGCCGACCGTGAGGTACTTGCCGCGCACCTTGTGATCGACTTCGACGATCGAGCCGCTCGCGCGCAGCGATTCATCGTTCGCGAGTTCTTTCATCGTCAGCACCGGCGCGCACGGAATATCGAACTTGCGCAGGATATCGACGGCTTCGAACTTGGTCTTGTCGGCGAGCCACGTTTCGATCGTATTGAAGATATCGAAGATATGCGGCTGGCGCGCTTCGGCCGTCATGTAGTTCGGGTCCTGAATCCATTCCGGCTTGCCGATCGCGCGGCAGATCGGCGCCCACGCGTGACCCTGAATCGTGAAGTAGATGTACGCGTTCGGGTCGGTTTCCCAGCCCTTGCACTTGAGCACCCAGCCCGGCTGTCCGCCGCCGCCCGCGTTGCCGCCGCGCGGCACCACGTCGCTGAACGTGCCGTGCGGATATTGCGGATACTCTTCCAGGTAGCCCACGCGATCCAGACGCTGCTGGTCGCGCAGCTTCACGCGGCACAGATTCAGCACGCTGTCCTGCATCGACACGGCGACTTTCTGCCCCTTGCCCGTTTGCTGACGGCCGATGATCGCCGTGAGAATGCCGATCGCCAGGTGCATGCCGGTGTTGCTGTCGCCGAGCGCGGCTGCGCTGATGGTCGGCGGGCCGTCCCAGAAGCCCGTCGTCGATGCCGCGCCGCCCGCGCATTGCGCGACGTTTTCATAGACCTTCAGATCGTCGTAATGGTGACCGTCGCTGAAGCCCTTGACGGATGCCACGATCAGCTTCTTGTTCAGTTCGTGGATGTTTTCCCACGAGAAGCCCATGCGGTCCAGCGCGCCCGGACCGAAGTTCTCGACCAGCACGTCCGATTCGCGGATCAGCTTGGTGAGCACTTCCTTGCCTTCTTCCGTTTTCGTATCGAGCGTCAACGAGCGCTTGTTGCTGTTGAGCATCGTGAAATACAGCGCGTCGGCGTCCGGAATGTCGCGCAACTGGTTGCGCGTGACGTCGCCCGACCCGGGACGTTCGACCTTGATCACATCCGCACCGAACCAGGCCAGCATCTGGGTGCATGCGGGACCGGCTTGCACGTGCGTGAAGTCGATGATCTTGATGCCTTTGAGTGGTTTGTCGCTCACTTGAAATCTCCTGGGTGGCTGGTCTTGATTACTTTTTCATCGCCGCGGTTTGCGGGTTCAGATTCGTCAGGCGACCGCTCTCCGTGCCGGCCGTTTCATCGATCACTGCGTTGATCAGCGTCGGCTTGCCCGACTTGATCGCTTCTTCGAGTGCATGTGTGAGCTCTTCGGGCGTCGTCGCGTGGAAACCGATGCCGCCGAATGCCTCGATCATCTTGTCGTAGCGCGCGTTCTTCACGAACACGGTCGGCGCGACGTCCTTGCCGCCGGTCGGATTCACATCGGTGCCGCGATACACGCCGTTGTTGTTGAAGACGATGGTGCAGACCGGCAAGTCGTATCGGCAGATGGTTTCGAGTTCCATGCCGCTGAAGCCGAACGCGCTGTCGCCTTCGATCGCGACGACCTGCTTGCCGCTCGTCACCGCCGCGCCGATCGCGAAGCCCATGCCGATGCCCATGATTCCCCACGTGCCGGAATCGAAGCGCTTGCGCGGCTCGTACATGTCGATGATGCTGCGCGCATAGTCGAGCGTGTTCGCACCTTCGTTGACGACGTTGATGTCCGGGCGCGTCTTCAGCACGTCGCGAATGGCGCGCAGCGCGCTGTGGAAATTCATCGGCGACGGATTCTTCGCGAGCGTGGCCGCCATCTTTTCGAGGTTCTTGTTCTTGCGCTCGTTGATCGCGCCCGTCCATTCGCCCGACGGCTTCGGGAAACCCGCATCGATGCCCGCGACGAGCGCCGACACGCACGAACCGATGTCGCCGATTACCGGCGCCGCGATCGCGACGTTGCTGTCGATCTCGGTCGGCGAGATGTCGATCTGCACGAACTGCTTGGGCGCCGCGCCCCAGGTCTTGCCCTTGCCGTGCGCCAGCAGCCAGTTCAGACGCGCGCCGATCAGCACGACGCAGTCCGCTTCCTGCAGCACGAACGAACGCGCCGCCGACGCCGATTGCGCATGCGTGTCGGGCAGCAGGCCCTTGGCCATCGACATCGGCAGATACGGAATGCCGCTCTTCTCGACCAGTTCGCGAATCTGCGCATCGGCCTGCGCGTAGGCCGCGCCCTTGCCGAGCAGGATCAGCGGACGCTTCGCGCTCTTGATCACGTCGAGTGCGCGCTTCACCGAATCCGGCGACGGCAGCTGACGCGGCGCGGCATCGACCACCTTGATGAGCGATTGCTGGCCCTTGAGCGCGTCCATCGTCTGTGCGAGCAGCTTGGCGGGCAGATCGAGATACACGCCGCCCGGACGGCCCGACACGGCTGCGCGGATCGCCCGCGCCACGCCGATGCCGATGTCTTCCGCATGCAGCACGCGATAGGCCGCCTTCGCATACGGCTTGGCCGCGTTCAGCTGGTCCATCTCCTCGTAGTCGCCCTGCTGCAGATCGACGATCTCGCGCTCGCTGGAGCCGCTGATCAGGATCATCGGGAAGCAATTGGTCGTCGCGTTGGCCAGCGCGGTCAGGCCGTTCAGGAAGCCCGGCGCCGACACGGTCAGGCAGATGCCCGGCTTCTGGGTCATGTAGCCGGCGATCGCGGCCGCATTGCCCGCATGCTGCTCATGACGAAAGCCGATGAAGCGCATGCCTTCCGCCTGCGCGAGGCGCGCCAGGTCGGTGATCGGAATGCCGACGAGGCCGAAGATCGTGTCGATGTCGTTGAGCTTCAGCGCATCGATGACCAGGTGGAAACCGTCAGTCGTCTGCTGCACTTGTTCTTCAGCGACTGCCTGCGCGCTTTCCTCGAGTACGTCTGCCATTTTGTCTCCTCCTGATGGATGGTTATCGTGGTGATATACTAGATATCAGATACTGAATTTGTCAAAGCCTATTTTTGGTTTTTTTGAGCTGGCTGTTTTAGAAACCGAGGCCGCGGACGTCCGTCACGCGGCCTTTCGCATTTCTGGGTCAACGCGAATTCATCGTGCCGACGATTTGCTCGGCGCTTCGGTCCAGTCAGACGGGAAGGACATGCCGAGCGGCGGCGAAGCGGTCTGCGTGATCGTGTTTTCTATCCAGCGGCGGCGCATGGGCGCGAGTACGAACTTGGCGCATATGCCCGCCGCTATCGAAGTGATCGCGGTCGCGATGAACACCGTGTTCCACGAGCCGAGCGACGCCAGCACGGACGCAATCGGCACCATCATCGAGGCCGTTCCCTTGGCCGTGTACAAGGTGCCCGCGTTGGCGGCGGCGTACTTGCTGCCGAAGGTGTCGGCGCAGGTCGCCGGGAAGATCGAAAAGATCTCGCCCCAGCACAGGAACGTCAGCGCCGCGAACACCATGAACATGTAGGGGTTCTGGCCGAACTGCATCAGCCCGAGCAGCGCGACGCCCTCGCCCAGAAAGATGATGAACATGGTGTTTTCCCGGCCGATCTTGTCCGAGATGAAGCCGCATAGCGGTCGCGTGAAGCCGTTGCACAGGTTGTCGATGGACAGCGTCATCGCGAGCAGCGGCAAGGTCGCGCCGAACAGGCTCACCGGCATGCTGGCGAAGCCGTATTCCTTGGCGATCGGCCCGAACTGCGCGGTGGCGATCACGCCGCCCGCCGCCACCGCGACGAACATCGCATACAGCACCCAGAAGATGGGCGCGCGCACCATCTGCCCAGTCGTGTAGTCGATCTTGGTCGACACGATGCGTTTGGCCGGCACCAGGTTCGCAGGCGGCTTCGGCCGCACGAGCAACAGCGCCAGCACGAAGATCACCGCGCCTTGCAGGCTGCCGAAGAACATGAACGCGCTTTCGTAGCCGGTGCTCTGGATCATGTTGGAGATCGGGATCACGGTCACGGCCGCGCCCGCGCCGAAGCCTGCCGCCGTCAGACCGGCCGCGAGGCCGCGCTTGTCCGGAAACCACTTCAGCGCGGTGCCGACGCACGTGCCGTACACGCAACCCGCACCGATACCCGCGACCACGGCGGCGATGTACAGATGCATGAGCGTGGTGGCATGCGCGTCGATGATCCAGCCGATCCCCGCGCAGATCGCGCCGCCCATTACCACGGGTCGCGGCCCGAACTTGTCGACGAGCCAGCCCTCGACGGGCACGAGCCACGTCTCCGTGACGATGAAGATCGTGAACGCGGTCTGAATCGCCGCCTGCCCCCAATGGTGCTTCGCGTCCATCGGCATCACGAACAACGTCCACGCGTACTGGAAGTTGGCCACGAGCCCCATGCAGACGATGCCGATCGTCAACTGCACCCACCTGTTATGACGAAGTCCGTTCGAATACCCGGTCATCGCCGTGTCTGCGCTTGCCATGTCTGTCTCCGTTATGTGTCAGTGCGCTCGTGCGGCGCCTATGTACTTCAGAAACCGACGCGGTGCGTCGGTGGCGAGTCGGTGTGTCGGATAGATGGCCGGTCGTCGCGGCAGGCGCGATCGAACGCGGAAAAGCACACGAGTGCATCGTGCTCGCGAAAAACGATAAGGAAAAATTAGAAAAAATTTAGATATCGATTCAGGATCGTGAATGAATTAGTGGCGGCATAGATTCGCGGCGAAAGGGCGGCGAATCGATTTTGTTACACCTCTTACCGCCAACGACGCGCGTCGTTACGAAAACCTTTCAGGGCCACGGGTATACTCGCGCCGTCTCAAAAACAAACATCCGAACAATGTCCAAGCGAATCATTCAGTTTGTTGCGATCGCCGCGCTCGCGGCTTCGGCGTCGATGCCGGCCCTGGCGGGCGACATGAACAATGCGCTCGGCGGCGCGCTCGGCGGCGTGGCCGGCGCGGCGCTCGGTGGCGCGGTAGGCGGCAGCACGGGCGCGGTGCTCGGCGGCGCAGTCGGTGGGGGTGCGGGCGGTGCGGTCACGTCGAACCGTCGCGAGCGCACGGGCGCGATCATCGGCGGCGCGCTGGGCGGCGGCGCGGGCACGGCGGCAGGCAATGCGATGGGCGGCCGTGGCGGCGGCCTGGTCGGCGCGGCGCTGGGCGGCGGCGCGGGTGCAGCGCTGGGCGGCAATGTCTCGCGCTCGAATTCCTACGCGGACGACTACAGCCGCGGTCATCACGGCAAGCACCACAAGCATCATCGTCACGACTGAGCACGGACCGGCCCCGGCGCGATTGCCCTCGCGCCGAGGCCGGCAGAACTCGACGTCCGGGACCCTCAGGCCGGGTCTGGAATGAGCAGAACCTTGCTCGATTTCGCCAGGCCCGCATGCAGATCGGCAAATGCTTGCGGACCTTGCGCGAGCGACCTTTGCTCCAGCCACGCCAGCGAACCGAACGCCCCTTCGTGCAGCGCGGCGACGCTCGCGCGCAGATCGGCCATCGTGTAGGTGTAGGTGCCGAGCAGGGTGATTTCCGCGAGCGTGAGCTTGCGCATGTCGATCTCGCTCGCCCAGTCCTGCAAACCGATGTGCATGATCACGCCGCCCGGCTTCACCGCCGCGAGTGCGCTCGCGCGCGTGACCTTGGCGCCCACCGCATCGATCACGAAATCGAAGTGGTTCTCCGGCGCTTCCTGCGCCAGCGGATCGAGCGTTTTGCAACCGGCCTCGCGCTCGCATGATGCACGGCGCGCGGCGTGGGTTTCGGCCACCGTCACGTCGCGGCATCCGTACGCACGCAGCAGCAACGCGCAGAACAGGCCGATCGCGCCACCGCCGATCACGAGCGCGCGGCACTCGGGCAAGGGCCGCAGCAACGCGCGCATCGTGAGATTCACCGCATGCAACGCGGTCGCGGCAGGCTCGGTCGCGGCGGCAATGTGCGCGGGCATGTCGCCGGGAATCTCGACGAGACTCGCGGCCGGTATCGACATGTAGTCGGCGAAGGCGCCGGGACGCGTCATGCCGACCATCGTGCGATTCGCGCACAGGTTATCGCGGCCCTGCACGCAAAACTCGCACGTCCCGCAGGTGATGAGCGGATTGCCGGTCACGCGCGTTCCTTCCCGCCACTTCGCATCGCGACTCTGCGCGATGGTGCCCGCGAATTCGTGTCCGAGCACGAGGCCCGGCTTGCGACGCGGATCGTGCCCGTGATAGGCGTGCATGTCGGAGCCGCAGATGCCGACCGCGTCGATCTTCAGCACGACCTCGCCCGCTTGCGCGACCGGCTCGGGGCGATCGAGGAGCTGCATCTCATGCGGCTGGGTGTACACAAGGGCTTTCATCGAAAAGTTTTCCCGTTGGTGTTATCGATAGCTGGCGAGTTCGCGTGCGCGCAGGCGCTCGCACGAAGGCGACTTGCGATGTCGCGCGAGCCACGCACAACACGACGCGCTCAGAACGCCCGCAGCCAGCACGTAGAGGCACAGGTACCACGGCTTGCCGGACTGGATTCCGGTCAGCCATGTCGCCGCGACGGGCGTGAGGCCTCCCGCGAACACGCCTGCGAACTGATAGACGAACGAGATGCCGCTGTAGCGCACATCCGGCTCGAACGCTTCGGAAAAGAGCGAGGACATCGTGCCGAACACGGCAGCATGAAACACCCCGAACGGTACGATGATCGCGATCCACACCGGCAGCGCCGAGCCGTTCGCGCCCGCCATCAGCATGAACGCAGGAAACGCCGAGAGTCCCGCCAGCAGCGCGCCCGTGCCGTACACGACCGGCTGCCCGACCTTGTCGGACACGCGCCCCCAGAACGGGATGAAGAACGTCATCACGAGCGCGCCGAATACCACGCCGAGCAGCGCGGTGGTGCGCGCGAAGTGCAAGGTGTCGGTGAGATAGTGAATCGAGAACACGCCGAACACATTGAAGAACACGCCATCGATCACGCGCGCCCCCATGCATGCGAGCACCGTGCGCGGATAGCGCCGGAACACGTCCATGATCGGCAGCGTGGCCTTGTGCGCTTTCTTCGCCTTCTTGAAGTCGTCGGTTTCGGCGACGTGCTTGCGCATGTAGAAGGTCACGATGACGAGCACGCCGCTCGCAAGGAAAGCCAGCCGCCAGCCCCACGTCAGAAACTGCTTCTCGTCGAGCGTGAACGACAGCACCGCGATGACGCCCGAGGCGAGCACGAGGCCGAGCGACATGCCCACCTGCGGCAGGCTCGCGTAGAAGCCGCGCTTCTCGACGGGCGCGGACTCATAGGTCATCAGGACCGCGCCGCCCCACTCGCCGCCGAGCCCGATACCCTGCACGATGCGGCAGGCAAGCAGCAACAGCGGCGCCGCAATGCCGATGCTCGCATACGGCGGCACTAGGCCGATCAGGACGGTCGCGCCGCCCATCAGCAGCAACGTGAGCATCAGCATCTTCTTTCTGCCGAGCCGGTCGCCGAAGTGACCGAAGATCACGCCGCCCACCGGCCGCGCGACGAAGCCGAGCGCGAACGTGCCGTAGGCGAGCATGGTCGAGATCACCGGGTCCGTCTGCGGGAAATACAGCTTGTTCAGCACGACGCCCGCCACCACCCCATAAAGGAAGAAGTCGTACCATTCGATCACCGCGCCGAGCACGCTCGACACCGTGACCGCCCGCAGATTCTCCGAACCGCTGCGCGCGACATCTTCAGCGGACGAAGGCGCGCCCGTGCCGACGTGCCCGCGTCCCTGACTGTCCTGAATCAGCATGTTTGTCTCCACCAACGTGGATCAGCGTGCGGTATAACCGCCGTCGATCATGATTGTTTGACCGCTAATGTAAGCGGACGCGTCGCTTGCGAGAAACACGGCGAGGCCGTCGATGTCCTCCAGAGTGCCGTTGCGGCCGAGACAGGTTTGTTCCGCGTGCCTCGCGGCGAGCGCTTCGTCGGCGAATACGGATGCCGTGAGCGCTGTAGGAAAAAAGCCTGGACCGATGGCATTGCAGGTGATGCCGTGACGCCCCCATTCCTGAGCGATGGCGCGCGTGAGCTGCACCACGCCGCCCTTCGCCGCACCGTATGGCGCGCTGTTCGCAAACGCCCGATACGACTGCAGCGAAGCGATGTTGATGATTCTTCCCCAGCGCCGTTCCTTCATTTGTGGTGCGAGCGCCTGGGTCAGAAAGAACGGCGCGCCGAGATGCAGCGCGAGTTGCGTCTGCCATGCCTCGGGCGTGACCTCGGAAAACGGCTGGCGCAGATTCACGCCGGCGGCATTCACCAGTATGTCGATGCGCCCGTTCGCCGCGAGCGCCTGCCCGGCGCATTGACGCGCCGCTTCCGGACTGCCGATATCCCCGGCGATGCAATCCGCCGCGATGCCCTGCGCGGCGAGACTGGCCACCGCGTCGCGCAGCGCGCTTTCGCGCCTTGCTGCGAGCACGACGCGCGCGCCCGCGTGCCCGAGCGCGCGCGCCATCGCGAGGCCGATGCCGGCGTTGCCGCCGGTCACGAGCGCGATGCGTCCTTCGAGACTGAACAGCTTTGCATGATTCATCGGTCGCTCCGTCGAGTGCGCTGTGCGTTCAAACCTGAACCGTCTCGCCCTTTTCGAACTGCTCGTCGGGAAAGTACTTCTTCAGGCGGTCGTCGGCCGTTCGCGCGTGCGCTTCCATGCCTTCGAGACGCGAGATGCGCGCCGTGACTTCGCCGATACGTCTGGCCGCATCGCGCGTCATGCGCTGCCACGTCAGCGTCTTCACGAACTTGTGCACGGAAAGCCCGCCGGAATAGCGCGCCGCGCCCTTGGTCGGCAGGACGTGATTCGGACCGCTCGTCTTGTCGCCGAACGCGACCGTCGTTTCTTCGCCCAGGAAGAGCGAGCCGTAGCAGGTGAGCGTGTCGAGCCACCAGTCGAGATCGGCGGCGTGCACTTCGAGATGCTCGGAGGCATAGCGGTCCGATATCTCGACCACCTCCTCGCGCGTGTCGCAGAGGACCACTTCGCCATAGTCGCGCCATGCGGCGGCGGCGGCGTCGCGGGCGGTCGGCGGCAGATCGTCGATCAGACGCGGCACCAGCGCCATCACTTCGGCGGCGAGCGCCTTCGAGGTCGTGAAAAGCCACGCGGGCGACTCGTGGCCATGTTCGGCCTGGCCGACCAGATCGCTCGCGACGATCGCCGGATCGGCGGTCTCGTCGGCGATGACGGCGACTTCCGACGGACCCGCGAATACGTCGATGCCGACCTTGCCGAACAACGCGCGCTTCGCTTCCGCGACGAACTTGTTGCCCGGACCGACGACGACATCCGCCGGTTTGCCGGTGAAGAGCCCATATGCCATCGAAGCGATCGCCTGGACACCGCCGAGCGTCATCACGACATCCGCGCCCGCCGCCTTGAACGCGTACAGCACGTACGGATGAATACCGCCGCCGCGAAACGGGCTGGAGCAGGCAATCACCGTTTTCACGCCGGCTGCCTTCGCCGTCGCGACACCCATGTAGGCCGACGCGATATGCGCGTAACGCCCGGCAGGCGCATAGCAGCCGACGACGTTCACCGGAACCACACGCTGACCGGCTGTCACGCCCGGATGCAGCTCGACCGAGAAATCTTCGATCGAGCGACGCTGCGCGAGCGCGAAGTCACGCACTTGCTTCACCGCGAAGTCGATGTCGTCGCGAATATGCTGCGGCACTTCGCACGCGCGCCGCTCGATTTCCTCACGCGACACGATGATCTCTCCATCCCAGCGATCGAGCTTCGCCGCATAGGCGCGCACGGCGGTTTCGCCACTGGCTTCGATCTCCGCCAGCATCTCCGTGACGACCCGCTGGGCGGTGGCGGTTTCGGTTTCCGGGGTCTTGGCGGCCTTCTTGATATACAACACCGTCATGGTCTGCTCCTGAGTTCGAACACTTCGATCTGAAATGCAAGCGCTTGCATTTGTGCCTTAAAAATAAGCCGATGCTGAACTCGGCTGATATGTTCCTAAGGCGCTAGATGCAAGCGCTTGCATTTATAATAAATCGACTTTTCTGCGATGACATCGGGACTGTTACCTAGAGACATGCTCTATTCGCGGCACCGTACGATCTTCATACAATGACGACTTCGACCCAGGACAAAAGCCCGTTCATGAGCAACGTCGAAAGACCAAGACTCGCCGATGTCGCGGCGCTCGCGGGCGTCTCTACGGCAACCGTGTCGCGTGCGCTGTCCAACCCCGACGTGGTGAAAGGACCGACCCGCGAGCGTATTCTGCAAGCGGTTGCGCGGCTGGGCTATGTTCCCGACGGCGCCGCACGGGCGCTGGCTCTCGGCCGGGCGCGCATGGTCGGCGCGATCGTTCCGACACTCGACAACGCCATCTTCGCGCGCGCGGTGCAAGGGCTGCAAAGCACGCTCTCCAGCGCGGGCTATCAGTTGCTGATTTCATCGCACGAATACAGTCTTGCAGCGGAGACGGAAAGCGCACGCGCGCTGCTCGAACGCGCCGTCGATGCGCTCGTGCTCGTCGGCGCGGATCATGCCCATGAAACATGGGAACTCGTTCGCGCAAGCCGCATTCCGGTGCTCATCACCTGGACCAACGCCGTCAACGCCGGCGAATTCCTCACGGCTTCCACGCCGCTCATCGGCTTCGATAACCGCCTCGTCGGCAAGCTCGCGGCGGAGCATCTGCTGTCGCTCGGACATCGGACCTTCGGCATGATCTCCGGCCTCACGCGCCAGAACGACCGCGCGCGGCATCGCGTCGATGGCTTTCGCACGACGCTCGCGGACGCGGGCTTGCGCCTGCCGGAAGCCAATGTCGTCGAGCAGCCGTTCGGCTTCGATGGCGGACGCGCAGGTCTCAAGCATCTGATGCAACTCCGGCCGCGCCCGAGCGCCGTCTTTTGCGGCAACGACGTCCTCGCGCTCGGCGCGCTGTTCGAGGCGCAATCGATGAAGATCGACGTGCCGCGCGAACTGTCGATCGTCGGCTGCGACAACCTGCCGATCTCCTCGCAGATCACGCCGGGTCTTTCCACTGTCTTGCTGCCTACGTATGAACTGGGCCAGCGCGCGGCCCTCACCCTGCTCGAATGGCTCGCCTCGGATCGGGTTCCCGCCGACGCGTGCCTGCCGATCGAACTCGTGGTGCGCGGCACGAGCGGGCCGCCGCCGGCCTGAGCGCCACGATGCTCACGACGCGCTCGACGCCTTCGGCCGCATGCCGAGCGTCTCGCGCATGCAGACGTCATCGCGCTGACGCTCCCAATGCGCGACCGCCACCGTGGCGACCGCGTTGCCGATCATGTTGGTCGTCGCGCGAACTTCGGCGATGAACCGGTCGACACCCAGCACGAGCGCCGCGCCTTCGATCGGAATGTGCTTGAACGCCGCGAGCGTCGCCAGGAGGCAGATGAAGCTCGCGCCGGCCACGCCCGCCATGCCTTTGGACGTCAGCATCGAAATGCCGACGAGCACCGCCTGCTCGGCCACCGACAGCTGAATGCCGAAGGCCTGCGCGATGAACACCGCGCAAATGACCTGCGCCACGCACGTTCCGGCCAGATTGAAGGTATAGCCCATCGGCATGACGATACCGACCACGCCCGTCGGACATCCGAGCGCTTCGAGCTTCTTGACGAGCTGCGGAAACGCCGCTTCCGACGAAACCGTCGCGATGACGAGCAGGATCTCGCCGCGTATGTACTTGAGCAGCCGCCACAGGCTGACGTCGCACATCAGGCAGATGCCGCCCAGCACCAGCACGATATACGCGAGCGTCGCGACGTAGACGGTGATCAGCAGCATCATGAGCGAGTTCATGGTGGCGAAGCCGAACTTCCCGACGGCATAGGCCATCGCGCCGAATGCGCCGATCGGCGCGACACGCATGACAATACGCACGATGCCGAAGAGCGCGTGACTGATCGCTTCGAAGAACTTGTACGCCGGCTCGCCGGCCTTGCCCGCATGCGACAGACCGATCGCGAAAAGGGTCGAGAAGAGCACGACCTGCAGCATGTCCGAATGCGCGAAGGCCGACACCGCGCTATCGGGAATGATGTTCAGAAAGAATTCGGTGATGCCGCCCGATGCATGCATCGAGCGTTCGTATCCGCTCAGCACGCTCGCATCGATCGAAGCCGGCGAGAGATTGAGGCTCGCGCCGGGCTGGATATAGTTGACGGCCCACAAGCCCATGAGCAGCGCGATGGTCGTGGTCAGTTCGAACAGGATGATCGACCGCCCGCCGATGCGCCCCAGCGCACCCGCGCCGCCCATCTCTTTCGCGCCGAGCACGATGGTCACGAAAATCAGCGGCGCGGTGACCATCTTGACCAGTTTGATGAACGCCGTGCTCAACGGTGCGACGCTCTGCCCGAAGTGGGGAAAGTAATGGCCGAGCAGCGCGCCGGCCACGATTGCGATGAGCACCTGAACGTAAATCTGACGAAAGATTTTTCGCATGCTTGTCTCCGCGGCATCGGTGCCGGTTTCTTATCGCTGGAAGAAGGTAAAGCGGGAATGTCGACTATTTCATATTGTGTCGGTTCTTTCCTTCGCCAGCGCTCGAAGCTGGCTCAGCAAGGCGCGGTTCATCACGATTCCCGTACGCTCGCTGCGCGCTGCAATGTCCTGCCGGCGATAACCGGGCAATCGCACGTCCGGATCGGCCAGCATCAATTCGACGAGCGTCTCGATCCTGCGCTGATACAGCGTCGTGCCGGCGAGCGCTTCGGGATCGATCAGCCAGAAGAGATGGCCCACGCCCGAGCGCGGCCCGTCTTCCGTGAGAAACGAGCCGGCTTCCGCGCCGAATTGAGCGCCCGACAAAGCCGCCGCGAGCAGTTCGACGACGAGAGCGAGCATCGCGCCCTTCGCGCCGCCGAATGGCAGCATCATGCCTTCGAGCGCCGCCCGCGCGCTGGTCGTGGGTTTCCCGTCCGCCGCGGTGGCCCATCCTTCGGGAATGGGCTGGTCGTCGCGCGCCGCGACCATGATCCGGCCGCGCGCGACTTGCGACATCGACAGATCGATCATGAGCGGCGCGGCATCGGCGCGCGGGAACACGGCGGCGATCGGGTTGGTGCCGAACAGCGGACGCGTTCCGCCCCACGCGGGCATCGCGCCCGGCGAGTTGCTGAACGCGAGTCCGACGAGGCCCGCGGCGCCGGCCGCTTCCAGGTGATACGCACCCGCGCCGAAGTGATGGCTGCGCGTGACGCTCGCCGCCGCCGTGCCGAAGGTCCGCGCGCGCTCGATGCCCGTCGCGATCGCCAGTTCGCATGCGCCGAAGGCGAGTCCGTCGCAGGCGTCGACGAGAAACGCCGCGCCCTTGTCGCGCACGATGCGCGGCACCGCGCCTGCATCGACGCGGCCGTTGCGCAACTGCGCGAGATACATGGGCAACCGGCTCACGCCGTGCGATGACAGGCCGCGCGCATCCGCATACACGAGCGCCTGCGCGGCCGCCTCAGCCGTTGCGGGCGTCGCGCCCGCTTCGAGCAAGGCCGCGCGGGCGAGCGCGTGCAGATCCTTCACCGGTATGGTGATGTCGTCATGTGCGCTCATTTGTGCATGTCCCGCGCGGGTTCGATCATCAGGCGCGCTTCTTCATCGTTCGCGGCGCGCGGGTTCGCGAGCACCGCGCGCGCCGTCTCGACATCGAACACGCCTTCCCAGCGCGCGACGACCAGTGTCGCGACCGCGTTGCCGATCATGTTCACGAGCGCGCGAATCTCGTTGAGCACGCGATCTATGCCGATGATGAGCGTGATCCCCGCTACCGGAATGATGTTGTGCGACGACAGCGTGGCGGTCAGCGCAACCAGCGCCGCGCCCGCGACGCCCGCCCCGCCTTTCGATGTCACCAGCAAGATCGCGAGCAGGCCGAGCTGCTGCATCAGCGAGAGATGCGTGTTGGTCGCCTGCGCGATGAAGAGCGAGGTCATGGTCAGATAGATGGCCGCGCCGTCGAGGTTGAACGAATAGCCGGTCGGCAGCACGAGTCCGACGACCGATTTCGGGCAGCCCAGCCGTTCGAGCTTTTCCATCAGACGCGGCAGCACGGATTCGGTCGTCGACGTGCCGAGCACGATCAGCAGTTCCTCGCGCAGATAGCGCAAGAGCGGCCACAGCCCCACGCCGGCCCAGCGGCATGCGGTGCCGAGCACGAGCGCGACGAAAATGATGCTGGTCGCGTAGAAGCACAGAATCAGCAGGCCCAGTTGCTGCAAGGTCCCGATGCCGTACTTGCCGACCGTGAACGCGATCGCGCCGAACGCGCCGAGGGGTGCGAGCCGCATGATCATTTCGACGATACGCATCAACGCGTCGCCAAGCTGCTCGATGCACTGCGAGAGAAACTTGCTGCGCTCGGACATCAGCGACAGCGCCACCCCGAACAGTACCGAGAACAGCAGCACCTGAAGCAGATCGCCGCGCGCGAACGCGCCCACGACCGAGTTCGGCACGATCTCCTCGAGCATGCTTCTGTGCTCGGCGCTATGCACTTCGGTGACGAAATGCGAGACCGCGCCGGGATCGAGCGTCTTCGGATCGATGTCGAGACCCGCGCCGGGATGCATCACGTTCGCGACGATCATGCCGATCACGAGCGCGAGGGTCGTAACCACCTCGAAATAGAGAATCGTCTTGAAGCCGACGCGCCCGACCTGCTTCAGGCTCTCCATGCGAGCGATGCCGACCGACACCGTGCAGAAGATCAAGAGCGTGATGAGCATCTTGATGAGGCGGATGAACGTATCGCCGAGCGGCTTGAACTGCACGCCCAGCGCCGGCGCGAAATAGCCGACGAGAATGCCGGCTGCCAGGCCGATCAGGACCTGGACATAGAGATGCTTGAGCACGCGCAAGATGGTGTCTCCTCCACTCGCTGCTGCCAGATGACGACCGGGGCGCGATATCGGTTCGCGCCGCTTCTGGGACGGCTTGCGAACCGGCGCGCGCCGGATGGGGATCTCTCTCTGATTGCTCTTGCTTTCGATACTTCAGCGCGTGCGGCGCAACGAAGCCGCCGCACGCGCTGCCGCACGCGGGCTTACGCGCTCTCGAACAGACGCGTCAGCACGAACTCGCGGTGACCGAGCGTTTCCGCCGAGGTCCAGCGGCCATTGGCGGTGGCGAGCATGCATTCGAGCAGCTTGTCGCCGGTTTGATCGAGGTTCTGCTCGCGTTGCAGGATGCCGGAGACGTCCACGTCGATGTGCTCGCCCATCGTGCGTACCGTGCGCGGATTCGCGCAGATCTTGATCACCGGGACGATCGCGTTGCCGATCACGTTGCCCTGGCCGGTCGGGAAGAAGTGCACCGCGAAACCCGAAGCCGCGCACAGCGTCACCATTTCCGCCGCGGCCGACGACGAGTCCATGAACCACAGGCCCGAATGCGTCGGCTCCTCGGCCTTGTCGAGCACGCCGTCGACCATGCACTTCTTGCCGATCTTCTGGATGTTGCCGAGCGCCTTTTCCTCGATGGTCGTCAGGCCGCCGGCGATGTTTCCCTTGGTCGGTTGGGATTCCGAAAGATCGTCGGTCTTCCAGCGGTTGATCATGTCCTGATAGCGGTCGAACATGAACTGGAAGCGTTCGCGCACGCCATCGTTCGCGCAGCGCGCGGCGACGATCTGTTCGCCGCCAGTGAGTTCCGAGGTCTCGCCGAAGACGAGCGTGTTGCCGAGGCCGTAAAGCTTGTCGAACGCGTTTCCGACGGTGGGATTCGCGCCGCAGCCCGAGGTCGTGTCCGATTCGCCGCACTTGGTCGAGACCCACAGTTCGCTGATCGGGCATTCCTCGCGTTCGAGCGTGGTCGCGTACTGCACCATTTCCTTGGCCGCTTTCGATGCGCGCATGATCGTGTCGTGATCGCCGTGCAACTCGATGCCGAAGCCCATCACCGGCTTGCCGGATTTCGCGATGCCGTCGACCACGCGCTTCGTCCACCCTTCCTCGATGCCGATCACCACGACCGCCGCGACGTTCGGATTGCTGCCCGCGCCGATCAGCGTGCGGAAATGCAGATCCAGGTCCGCGCCGAACTGCAGGCGGCCATACGGATGCGGAATCGCCATGGTGCCTTTGATGGCGCTTTCGACCGCCATCGCCGCCGCGTTGGACAGGTCGTCCACCGGCAGGATGATGACGTGGTTGCGAACGCCGACGCGGCCGTTCTCACGGCGATAACCACGAAAAGTAGTGTCCAGTTGAAGCACGCTCATGATGTCTCTCTCGATGTGGGGTGGAAGTAGCCGGCTGCGATACAGGGCTTACCAGCGCTTCGTCTTGATGTTGTGCACGTGAGCGTGCTCGCCCGCCGTGATGGGCGCGACCACCTTGCCGATATCCACGCCGTACTTGAACACCGTGTCGCCTACCGACATATCCTTGAGCGCCACCTTGTGACCGATGGGAATGTCCTGTTTTGCCGCAACCGTGACGACTTCATCCTCGTCCATGATCCAGGCGTTCAGTTGCGAGCCCGCCTTGATGCCCTCGACGACCGCTACGCCCACGGTGTCCTTCGCCTCGTGCAGCACGATATGGATCGTCCTGCGCTCGCCGCTTGCCGCCTGCTTCGTTGCACTGCCTGCTCCAGCCGCCGCGTAACTCATGTGCTCCTCCGTCATGGTTGGTCAATCGGCGAGGCCAAACGCGTCGCGCCTGCCGTTGAAATGAATACTAGGCCTGCATCTCATCCATGTCAACTAACTCATCTATATGTGTTACATCTTTTCGATGAACGGGTAGAATGAGCGCCATATAAAGCAGAGCGGAGGGAGGCGTGATGAGCACAGTCACCGCCATGCCGACCAGTCCTGGCGGCACGCGTTACAAGGAAGTCAAGGAAGCCATGCTTGCTGCGCTGACGGTGCAGGAATGGAAGGGCGGCGAAGTGATTCCGTCCGAGAAAAAGCTGGCGGAACGGTTCGGCGTGTCGATCGGCACGCTGAGGAAGGCCATCGACGAGTTGTGCGCCGAAAACATCCTGATCCGTCATCAGGGGCTCGGCACCTTCGTGGCGATGCATCGTCGCGACCGCCACTTCTTCCGCTACTTTCGCGTCACGCGGCGCGACGGCGAGCGCACCTATCCCGTCGTCACGCTGATCAACTTCCGCAGAGTGAAGGCGTCGCCGGCCATTGCGGCCAGGCTCGGCATCGATGATGGCGCGCGGCTATATTCCTTCGCGAACGCGCTCGCGCTCCATGAGAAGGTAATCATGATCGACCACATCATGCTGCCCGAGACGCTCTTTCCCGGACTCACCGAAAGCACGCTGCGCAGCCGCCAGGACACGCTCTACAACTTTTATCAGGACGCGTTCGGCATCAATGTGGCCGGCACCGACGAGCGTTTGCGCGTCGGGCGCGTGAGCGAATCGGAGAGCGCGATTTTGCAGCTCGATGCCGGAGCTGCGGTGATGGAAGTCGAACGCGTGGCTTACTCGATCAATCAGAAACCGGTCGAGTACCGGCTTACGCATATCAACACGGAAGAATACGATTTCGTGGCAAGCACGATGAAGAATGGCGCGATGACGTAGGCAGCGCGGCCGCCGGTCCGACCCACAACCACGGACAGGCGGCCTACACGCGCAGCGTCGTCATCGGGATGACACACAAGTTCTAAACGGACGCGAGTCTGCTCAGCACATCCGCAAGCACTTTCGCGCCCGCGGCCAGATCGGACGACGACGTGAACTCGGTCTCGCAATGCGTGAGTCCGAGATGCGACGGCACGAAGATCATCGCCGACGGACACACGCCATGCAGATAGCGCGCGTCGTGGCCCGCGGTCGACAGGATGTCGCGATGCGCAAGCTCCAGCCGCGCCGCCGCAGCGCGGATGAGCGCACGCATCGGTTCGGGAAAGTCGAGTGACATCGCCGTCGACAGTTCCGTCACGCGCACCGCGCACACGCCCGCGTGCGCCTCGCAGATCGCCGCGATTCTGTCGCCCAGCGCCTGCAGGACATGCGAATCCGGATGACGCAGATCGATGGAGAAATCGACCGAACTCGGCACGACGGACGGCGCGCTCGGCTTCACGTCGAAACGCCCGACCGTGAATTTCACGATGTCTTCCCGGTCGTGCAAGGCGTCGGCCAGCGCCTGCACCATCGCGATGGCGGCGAGCAGCGCGTCCTTGCGTTCGGCGCGCGTCGAGGTGCCCGCGTGCGCCGCTTCGCCGTCCACGCGCACCTTGAAGGTACGCTTGCCCTGAATGCCGGTGACCACGCCGATCGTCAGCCCTTCCTTCTCCAGATGCGGACCCTGTTCGATATGCGCCTCGACATACGCCGACGCGCGTTCCCCCAGCGCGCGCGCGGGCACATCGCGCAGGCTGTCACGAACGCTGGCGAGCGCGTCCCTCACGCTCACGTTGTCCGTGTCGACGACGGCGAGCACGGCGTCGAGTTCGCGAGCGCCCGCGAACACGGCGGAGCCCATCATGCCCGGCGCGAAACGCGAACCTTCTTCGTTCATCCACGCGACGACATCGATCGACACGCGCGGCTTCACGCCCGACGCGACGATCGCCTCGACCGCTTCGAAGGCGGCCAACACGCCGTACACGCCATCGAACCGGCCGCCGGTCGGCTGGCTGTCCAGATGCGAGCCGGACAGCACGGGCGGCGCGTTCGTATCCGCGCCTTCGAGCCGCAGGAACAGGTTGCCGATCGCATCGACGGACGGCTCCAGTCCGAGCGCCGCGCCCCACTGCACGAGCTGACGCTGCGCCGCCGCATCTTCCTTCGAGAGCGCCTGTCGATTGACGCCGCCCTTCTCCGTCGCGCCGATGCGCGCCATCGCGGCCAGCCTTTCCGCGAGCCGCTTTTCGTCGACGTAAGCACTCGCGCTCATGATGTCTTCATGATCTGCGCGGGCACGGCGCGCGGGTCGCGCGGCAGCCAGCGGTTCTGCTCGACCATCGCGAGAAAATCCGCGACGTGCTGATTGAAGAGCGCCGGTTCCTCGAGATTCAACGTATGGCCGGTCTTCGGCATCACGACGAGTCCGCTCGCGGGCACCGTGCGCTTCAGGTAGATGCCCGGCTGGAGACAATGATCGTCCTCGTCTCCGACGACCACGAGCGTGGGGACCGTCATCGCTTTCAGCCGCGTTTCGAGATCGTAGATGGAAGGACGTCGCGCCTGCACGCCGCGCATGGTCAGCGCCGAGCCGCGCGCCGAATGTTCGCCGAGCATCGTCGCGAATTCGAGCCAGCCGCGCGGATCCTTCACCTGAAACGCAATGCGCGATGCCGCGAGCGAATAGGTCTTCGCGAATTGCTCCGCGCCTTGCGCCTCGAACTGCTTCGCGACTTCGAGCGACACGTCGCGGAAGGTGTCTTCGAACTCCTTTTCCGCGCCGTAGCCCGCGCCCGCGACCACGAGCGAACGCGCGCGATCCGCGTAGTCGAGCCCGAAATGCAGCGTCGCGAAACCGCCCATCGACAGACCGACGATATGCGCGCGATCGATGTCCAGTGCATCGAGCACGTCGCGGATATCGCGCGCGGCGATGGCCTGCGAATACTGTTCGATATCGTCGGGCACGTCCGACGGCGCGTAGCCGCGCGCCGCGAACGCGATGCATCGATAGCGTCTGCTGAAGTAGCGCATCTGCGGTTCCCAACTGCGCAGATCGCCGCCGAATTCATGCACGAACACAACCGGCGTGCCAACGCCAGCTTCCTCGTAATACAGCTTCACATCATCCGATGTCGTCAGATACGGCATGTTCCGTCCTCGTCGGTATTCAGAATTGATTCGCGGGTTCCTTGATCGAACGCGCGCGCTCGACCATGGAAGGCAGCAGTTCGCAGAAGCGATCGGCCCACGCTTCCGGCACCGTCAGGCTCACCTTGACGAAGCGATGCCCGAACTGTTTCGTGTGGTAGGCGCCCTGCCGGATCATCACGCGCTCGCTTTGAAACGCTTCGACGAGCGCTTCCGGCGTGATGCCCGCGCCGATCGTCTCGACCACCAGCAGGTTCGCCTGCGAAGGAAACACCGGCACGCTCAGGCCTTCGACATTTTTCGCCGCTTCGACGACCGCCGCCTGATTGCGGCGCTGACGCCGGTTGATCTCCGGAAACCATTCGTTCTTGGTGCGCAATCCGGCGATGGCCGCGCGCTGCGACAACACGTTGCTGCCGAGATTGTTCGGCGGCGCGGACGCGAAACGCTCGATCAGATCCGGATGCGCGATCACCGCGCCCAGACGCATTCCCGCGAGTCCGAGCCATTTCGAAAAGCTGTACGTGACGATCGTCTTCTCGGGATAGAAACGGTACGCGGGCGTGAAGTCATCGGCGAACTGGAAATACGTCGCATCGTGGATGAAGTACGCGCCGACCGAACGCGCGATCTCCGCGAACTCGCGGATCTCGTCTTCGGTATGACAGGTGCCGAGCGGATTGTTGGGATCGACGAGATAGATGACGCCCGTGTTCTCGCTCACCGCCGCGCGCAGTTGCGCGGGCGTGAGCTTGTAGTTCTGCTCGGGCGAATAGATCGGCAATTCGATGACGCGCGAACCGGCGCGCGCGGCGAACTGCATCGGCCACGCCCAGCTTGGATTCGTCGTGACGAAATCCTTGCCCGCTTCGCAGATATTGCGGCACACGTTGTACAGCGCTTCGACGGCGCCGTCGGTGATCATCACCGATGCATCCGGCAGGCCGATGTCCTCGCGAATCAGTTGCCGCAGCGCTTCGAAACCGAGCGGCGGCGCGTACGCGTGATATTCGCCGCCATCGAGCGCGTCGATCACGGCCTGACGCACGGCCGGATGCGGCTCGAAGTGGTTGGTGTTCTGACCGAGCCACATCAGGCCTTCGCTGTTGCAAAGGCGGTCGAAATAGGCGTTGCGTTCTTCGAATCGACGCATGTTCGTGGTCTCCTCAGATGATCGAGCGGCGCGACGCGATGCCGCCGTCGATGGTGACGATCGTGCCCGTGATGTACGCCGCGCGCTCCGACGCGAGCCACACGATCAGATCGGCGACTTCCTCGGCCTGTGCCGCGCGCTTGCCGGGATACTTGTCGAAGAGTTCTTCCCAGCGGCTTTCGTCGCTGTACCAGTCGAGCGCGCGGCGCTTCATCAGCTTGACCATGCGATCGGTCGCGACCGGACCCGGATTCACGCCGACCACGCGAATGCCGTCGTCCAGCGCCCAGCCACCGATGGCGCGCGTGAAGGCCATCATCGCGGCATTGCCGGTCGAACCGATGATGTAGTTCGCGTCCCAGTTCTCGCCCGAGTTACCGATGTCGTTGACGATCACGCCGCTGCCGCGCCGCTTCATCGATGCATAGAGTTCGCGCGTCAAGGTCACGTAGGAAAAGATCTTCATGTCGAGGCTCGCGCGCCAGTCGGCGTCCGTCATCTTGTCGAGCGGGCCCGGGCTGGAATCGGCGGCGTTGTTGACGAGGATGTCGGCGTTTGCGCAGGCATGCGCCAGATCGATGGCGTTCTGCGTGACCGAGAGATCCGTCGCATGGACGTGCACGCGCGTGCCGTGTTTCGTCGCGATTTCGTCCTGCGCGCGATGCAGCGCATCGGCGGAGCGCGCCGCCAGATGCAGTTCCTCGATGCCTTCGGCGGCGAACGCCCACGCCGTCGCCAGCCCGATGCCCTTCGACGCGCCCGTGATGAGCGCCGACTTGCCCTTGAAGTTCAGTTCCATGTATCGCTCCGTGTATTTATAAACGACGTGTACGAATACATAGACTAGCATGTAAAAATACAAAAGACGTCGATCAGGAATAAAAAAACGGCATGCGGGGCGGCATGCCGTTCTGTTTGTAGCGGGAAGGACCGCGTCGGATCAGCGATTCACGAGCTTCGCCGGAATCAGCAGAATCAGCGCTGCGCCGACGACCAGCACGCCGGCCGAGACGTACATCGCGATGACCGACGTATGCGTGAGATCGCGCAGCCAGCCGATCAGATAGGGGCTCACGAAGCCCGCGAGTCCGGCGAACGCGTTGATGGCCGCGATGCCCGCCGCCGCGCCGGTTCCCGCGAGGATCGCGGACGGCAACGCCCAGAACAGCGGGCCCGGCGTGAGCACGCCGGCCGCCGCGAGAGACAGGCCGACGAGCGCGAGCGGCACGTTCGAGCCCGACGACGCCGTGATCGCGTAGCCGAGCGCGCCGATCAGCATCGGCACGATCAGATGCCAGCGCCGCTCGCCGGTGCGGTCCGAATTGCGGCCGAACGAGACCATCGCGATCGCGCCGAACACGAACGGAATGGCCGACAGCATGCCGATCATCAGTACGCCGGAGACGCCCGACGCCTTGATGAGCGTCGGCATCCAGAACGTCAGGCCGTACTGGCCCATGATCACGCAGAAGTAGATCAGCGCCATCAGCAGCATGCGCGGATCGCGGAACACCTGACCGACCGTCTCCGAGATGCGCGTATGGCGGTGGTCCGGCGTGTCGAGCGCGTCGGTGATGATTTTGGCTTCCTCCCGCGTGAGCCAGCGCGCCTCGGACGGCTTGTTGTCGAGGTAGAAGAACGCCGCGATGCCGAGCGCCAGCGATGGCAGCGCCTCGATCAGAAACAGCCAGCGCCAGCCGGGATGCCCGTGCGAGCCGTTGAACGCCTCCAGAATCCAGCCCGACAGCGGCCCGCCGATGATCCCGGCGAGCGGAATGCCGACCATGAAGATCGCGAGCACGTGCGAGCGGCGGCGCGCCGGATACCACTGCATCAGATACAGCACGATGCCGGGATAGAAGCCCGCCTCCGCCGAACCGAGCAGAAAGCGCAGCACGTAGAACTGCGTCGGCGTCTGCACAAAGAAGAACGCGCCCGAAATGAGCGCCCAGGTCACCATGATCCGCGCGATCCACGCCTTCGCGCCCACGCGCTGCATCATCAGATTGCTGGGCACCTCGAACAGGAAGTAGCCGATGAAAAACACGCCCGCGCCCAGCCCGTAGATGGTTTCGCTGAATTGCAGGTCGCTCAGCATCTGCAGTTTCGCAAAGCCGATGTTCACCCGGTCCAGATACGCCGCGACGTAGCAGAGGATCAGGAACGGGATGAGCCGCAGCGTTGCCTTGCGGTACACGCGGTCTTCGGTTTTCTGCGCTTGCCCTACGTCGTTCGCGGCATGCAGCGTGTCGCTCATCACCTGCTCCTTGTCTTTGGCGTCGGTCGTCATGTCAGAGGAATCGCCGCTCTATGTATTTCAAGTCGGCGTTCTTGTATCCAGATAATACCGATTCAAAATACGTTGCAAGGAGTTTTTCAAAAAATTGAGCGTGCGGGCGCGCGCCGGCGTGTGCCGGCGGCTTTCGTCGATGTCGGGAGGGTAAAGCGTGCCCTTATTCGGCCACGTCGGCGGGTTCGGGGAACAGCGCGATGAAGTCGAGCATCTGCTCGCCGAGCAGGTTGACGTGCGCGGACATCGCCTTGGCGGCGGCGTCGCCGTCGCCGTGCTCGATGGCGGCGATCACCTGTTCATGTTCGTCGACGGTATCGAGGCGGCGCCGCACCTTTTGCGTGACCATCTTCCGATAGATCGACACGCGGTTGCGCAGGCCGCGCGTCTGGTCCGCGAGAAAGTCGTTCTGGCTCGCTTCGTAGACGATTTCGTGAAAGCGGCGATTGATTTCGTAGAAGCTGTCGACCTGCTCGGCGTCGAGCGTGCCGCGCAGTTCGACCTGCGTTTCACGCAGCCGCGCGATTTGCTGCGGCGTCGCACGGCGCGCGGCCAGGCGCGCGCACAGTCCTTCTAGTTCCGCCATGACCTGGAACATTTCCAGCAGCTTGCGCGCGGACAGCGCGGCGACCATCGCGGGCTGGCGCGGGCGCATGGTGATGAGCGCTTCGGAGGCCAGTTGACGCAACGCCTCGCGTATCGGCGTGCGCGAGCATTCGAATCGCTCCGAAAGCTCGGTTTCCTCCAGCCGCGAACCGGGCGGCAAGCGTCCCGAAAGGATTTCGCTCTCAAGCGTCGTGAGAATCTCGTCCGCTCGCGTGGTCATGTGTATCTCCAGCCCCGATGCTTGTATTTTCACAGGCCATGATTGTCGCATGAGTCGCCGGAAGTTCGATTGATAACCATAGAACATCAATCGTTCGATAGTTTGCACTTATCGTCTCAGTCGTTTGCGGCGAACATGCATGAAAGATAAATCCGCGCGCACCGCGCATTCCAGGTTTTCGGAGACATTTCGATGCACCAATCCCCCCCTGCCCATTCGCCCGGGCAATCAAAGGCTGCCGCGGTATTTCGCGTGACGGCCGGCAATTTCCTCGAGCAGTTCGACTTCTTTCTGTTCGGCTTTTACGCCACCCAGATCGCCAACGTATTCTTTCCCGCCGCGAGCGAATTCGCTTCGCTGATGATGACCTTCGCGGTGTTCGGCGCGGGCTTTCTGATGCGGCCGCTCGGCGCGATCATCCTCGGCGCCTATATCGACGACGTGGGCCGCCGCAAGGGCCTCATCGTCACCCTGTCGATCATGGCGAGCGGCACCATTCTCATCGCGTTTGTGCCGGGCTATGCCAGCATCGGTCTGCTCGCGCCGGCGCTCGTTCTGATCGGACGTCTGCTGCAGGGTTTCTCGGCGGGCGCGGAACTGGGCGGCGTGTCGGTCTATCTCTCCGAGACGGCCACGCCCGGCCGCAAGGGCTTCTTCACGAGCTGGCAGTCCGCGAGCCAGCAGGTCGCGATCGTCGTGGCGGCGGCGCTCGGCTTCGCCCTGAATCAATGGCTGGACACGTCGGCCATCGCCGCGTGGGGATGGCGCGTGCCGTTCTTCGTCGGCTGCATGATCGTGCCGTTCATCTTCATGCTGCGCCGCAATCTGGAGGAAACGCAGGAATTCAAGGCGCGCCAGCATCGTCCGTCGATGAAGGAAGTCTTCGCCACGCTGATGCGCAACTGGGGAATCGTCGTCGCCGGCATGATGCTGGTCGCGATGACCACGACGAGCTTCTACCTCATCACCGTCTATGCGCCGACCTTCGGCAAGACGGTTCTGCATCTGAGCACGGCGGACAGTCTGCTCGTGACCTTGTGCGTCGGCGTGTCGAACTTCGTCTGGCTGCCCATCGGCGGCGCGATCTCCGACCGCTTCGGCCGGCGTCCGCTGCTGCTCGGCATGACCGTGCTCGCCATCGCGACCGCGTATCCCGCGCTGTCGTTCCTCGCGCATGCGCCGAGCTTCATCAACATGCTGCTCGTGCTGCTGTGGCTCTCGTTCATGTACGGCATGTACAACGGCGCGATGGTCGTCGCGCTGACGGAAGTGATGCCGGCCGACGTGCGCGTCGCGGGCTTCTCGCTCGCCTACAGCCTGGCGACGGCGATCTTCGGCGGCTTCACGCCCGCCATCTCCACGGGCCTGATTCACTTTACCGGCGACAAGGCCGCGCCCGGCATCTGGATGAGCTTCGCCGCCGCATGCGCGCTGTGCGCCACGTTCGTGCTCTACCGCCGCCGCCCGGTGACGCTGTCACCGGCTCACTGATCACGCAACGGCACATGTCCTCATCCATGAAGAATCTGTTTCTCAAGGTGTGCGCGGCGGGGCTCGTCGCGGCTTCGGTAGCGTCGGCGGGCGTGCAGGCGGCCGAGTTGCACGTCATGAGCTCGGGCGGCTTCACTGCCGCGTACAAGCTGCTCGGTCCGAAATTCACCGCCGCGAGCGGCAACACGCTCGACACGGCGCTCGGCCCTTCGATGGGCAAATCGCCCGAGGCCATTCCCAACCGGCTCGAACGCGGCGAGCCCGCCGACGCCGTCATCATGGTCGGCTATGCGCTCGACGAACTGATCAAGGCCGGCAAGGTCGTGCCCGGATCGCGCGTCGAACTGGCGGATTCGCGCATCGGCGTGGTCGTGCGCGACGGCGCGGCGAAGCCCGATGTCGGCTCCGTTGACGGGCTGAAGGAGACACTGCTGCGGGCGAAATCGGTCGCCTATTCGGACAGCGCGAGCGGCGTGTATATCGAGCGCGAGCTGTTCAAGCGGCTCGGCATCGAGGAGCAGATGAAGCAGAAGGCAAAGATGATTCCGCGGATTCCCGTCGCCTCCGTGGTGGCGAGCGGCGACTACGAAATCGGCTTTCAGCAGGTCAGCGAACTTCTGCCGGTGAAGGGCGCGACTTTCGTCGGCAAGATTCCCGAGTCGTTGCAGTCGGTCACGCGTTTTGCCGCCGGGATTCCCGTCGGCGCGCAGCATCCGAAGGAGGCGAAAGCGCTGCTCGACTATCTCGCTTCACCCGAGGTTC
The DNA here is from genome assembly GCF_018408855.1 of Caballeronia sp. NK8. Lineage (GTDB taxonomy): Bacteria > Pseudomonadota > Gammaproteobacteria > Burkholderiales > Burkholderiaceae > Caballeronia. The sequence continues at coordinate 693,918 of NZ_AP024324.1, forward strand.
AGCCGGAAGTGAAGGCGACCGGCCTCGATTCCGTTACATCGCACTGACCCGCTTTGCGATCATTCGGCCGCCGCGTCGGCGTTTCGCGTGACGGCGTTTTGCAGCATCGACTTGAAGCGCGTGCGGTCGCACGCGCCTTCCCACATCGACACGAAGATCACGGCGCACGCGTTGCTGATCACGCTCGTCAACGCGCGCGCCTCCGACATGAAGCGGTCGATGCCCACCAGCAGCGCCACGCCAGCCACGGGCAGGTCGGGAATCACCGTCAAGGTCGCGACGAGCGCCACCAGTCCGCTTCCGGAGACGCCCGCCGCCCCTTTCGACGTGATCAGCATGACCGCGAGCATCGTCGCGATCTGCGCGGCTGAAAGCTGCACGTCGCACGCCTGCGCGATAAACACGGAGGCGAGCGTCAGATAGATCGCGGTGCCGTCGAGGTTGAACGAATAGCCCGCGGGCAGCACGAGCCCGACGATGCCCCTGTCGCAGCCGAGCGCCTCCAGCTTGCCGATCAGGCGCGGCAGAACGGGTTCCGTCGATGACGTCGCAAGAACGATCACGAGTTCCTCGCGCAGATAGCGCAACAGACGCCAGAGCGCGAAGCCGTGAAGCCGCGCGAGCGGCGCGAGCACCAGCATGACGAACAGGATGCATGCCACGTAGAACGACGCCATCAGCATGCCGAGCGAACCGACCGAACGGATGCCGAAGCGCCCCACGGTAAAGGCCATCGCGCCGAATGCGCCGATCGGCGCGAGCCGCATGATCATCGCGAGGATGCGAAAAAGCGCGTGCGCGATGCCGTCGATGAACGCCAGCACCGGCTTGCCCGCGCGCGGTTGCAAGTTCAACGCGAAGCCGAACAGCAGCGAGAGCAGGAGAACCGGCAGCACTTCGCCTTTTTCGAAGGCGCCGAGCATCGTCTCCGGGATGATGCCGAGCGCGAACTCGACGAGCCCGTGCGGCTGCGAGCGTTTGACGTACTGCGAGAGGATGCCCGTGTCGAGATGACGCACGTCGATATGCATGCCCGCGCCCGGATGCAGCACATAGGCGGTCGCGAGCCCGAGCACGAGCGCAATCGCCGTCAGGAAGTAGAAGAGCGCGAGCGCCTTCAGGATCGTTCGTCCGATAGCCGCGCCGCTCGCCAGCGACGTGATGCCCGAGACGATCGTGCAGAAGACGATCGGCCCGATCATCATCCGCACCAGCGCGACGAACGCGTCGCTGACCGGCTTGAGCAGCGCGCCCGTCTGCGGCCAGATATGGCCGAGCGCCATGCCGAGCACCATCCCCAGCAAGACTTGCACGTAAAGCAGCCGAAACGGCCAGGGCAGGCTCACGATGCGTCACCGTCGCCATCGCCGCTCTCGCCCTTGGCGGCGCCGCTGCGCTTCATCTCCATGATCTCGCGGTAGAACTGCTGCGCCGCAGGCGTAAGCGCTCTGCCGCGCCGCCGCACGATGCCCACGCGCCGCCGCACCACCGGATCGACCAGGGGCACGCTCGTCAGGACCGGATGATCGCGTCCGGGCATGGCCATCGACGGCACTGCCGCGACGCCGAGCCCCGCTTCGATGAGGCCGAGCATCGTCGTGACGTGGCGCGTTTCGCACACGCTCGGCGCGCGAGGCGCGACGGCCGACAGCGCCTGATCGAGCAGGAGACGATTGCCGGACGTCTTGTCGACGGATACGTACTCGTGCTCATAAAGCTCGTTCCAGGTGACGCGCTTCTTGCGCGCGAGCGGATGGTCGCGCCGGCACGCGGCGACGAAACGTTCCTGCAACAGCACCTTGAATTCGATCTCCGATTCCTGCGTGCCGAGAAAGCTCACGCCGAAATCCGCCTCGCCGCTCATGACGGTGCTGAGCACCTCGTTGGCGCTGGAGTCCAGCAGCTTGACCCGGATGCGCGGATAGCGGCGATGGTAGCTCGCGACCACGTTGGGCAGAAAGTAATAGGCGACCGACGGCACGCACGCGATGGTCACATGACCCAGGCGGCTCGACGATACATCGCGGATGCCGAGCAGCGCGACATCGAGATCGTCGAGCAGTTGCTCGGCGCTCGGCGCGAACACGCGGCCGACGGTGGTGAGCGTCACACTGCGCGTGGTGCGGTCGAAGAGGCGCACGCCGAGCGCATCCTCCAGCTTTTCGATCCGGCGGCTCAACGCGGGCTGGGAGATGTTGACCGCATCCGCGGCCTTGCGAAAGCTCCCCAGCTCGACGACGGCCCGAAACGCCTGCAAATCATTTAGATCGAAATTAACGCCCACGAGGCGCTCCTTGCCATTACCGATTGAACCGGCGTATTTTGCATGAGTTTGCGGCTCGCAACGGAGGCACCATGAAGAACCTCTACGAAAGTTGGCAAGAGCAGATCCAGCAGGATCTGAATGCACGCGTCAAGGCGCACCAGCATGCGGTGCGGCAGGCGCAAGCGCAGCGCGCTCAGACCGGCGCACCCGCGCCGCTCATCCTGCTCGGCGATGGCGATTCCTGGTTCGACTACCCGCTGCCCGATCCGCTCCACGCCACCGACGTGCTCGAAGCCCTGCGCACCGCGGGCACACCCACGCCGATGATCCTCAAGCTCGCGCACTACAGCGACGCGACCACGACGCTGCTCGGCGTGACCAGGCGCAACCGTCTCATCGACCAGTTGAAGGACCCGGCCAACGGACCGATCGACGCGTTGCTGTTTTCCGGCGGCGGCAACGACGTGGTCGGCGACCAGTTCCGTTTCTGGCTCAACGACGCGAGCGCGGTCGGCAACGATCCCGCACGGGGCGTCGACGATCAGCGTCTCGCGCATATCTTCGGCGTGGTCGAAAGCGCCTATCTCGATCTGATCCGCATCCGCGATCAGTTCGCGCCCGACGCGCCGATCTTCGTGCACGCCTACGATTTCGCGCTTCCCACCGGCGTGTCGGCCTGCCATCTCGCGGGGCCGTGGCTGCGTCCCTCGCTCGTCGACCGGGGCTGGCCCGACTTTGCGCCGGGCGCGCTGATCGTCAAGACGATCCTCGTCGAATTCCGCGCGATGCTGCAGCGGCTCGCGAGCGTCCCCGCCCACGACATGGTGCTGGTCGAGACTCAAGGCACGCTCGACGCGCGCGACTGGGCCAACGAACTGCACCCGACTGGCGCCGGCTTCGCGGCAATCGCCGCCCGCTTCAGGGCCGCGCTCGCCACGCGTTTCGCGCACCGCATATGAGTGCGGGCGCGTCCGGCATCAGGCCATCGACGCCAGTGTTCTGGGCTGCGTCAGCATCGCGGGGTGAAGGATTTCGTCGAGTTGCGACTGACTCAGCAGCCCTTTCTCGATCACGACCTGCGCGACGCTCCTGCCGGACGCGAGCGCTTCCTTCGCGACTTCCGTCGAGTGCGTGTAGCCGATGTACGGATTGAGCGCCGTCACGATGCCGATCGAGTTTTCGATGATCGCGCGCAGCCGCTCCCGGTTCGCGGTGATACCGTCGACGCATTTCGAGGCGAGCGTGAGGCATCCTGCCCGCAGGTGCGCGACGCTCTTGAACAGACTATGCGCAATGATCGGCTCGAACGCGTTGAGCTGAAGCTGACCCGCTTCGGCGGCGAAACTCACGGTCACATCGTTGCCGATGACTTCGAACGCGATCTGGTTGACGACTTCCGGAATCACCGGGTTCACCTTGCCCGGCATGATGCTGGAGCCGGCCTGCACGGGCGGCAGGTTGATTTCGCCGAGACCCGCGCGCGGCCCGCTCGAAAGCAGGCGAAGATCGTTGCAGGTTTTCGAGAGTTTGATCGCGACTCGCTTCAGCACGCCCGAAAGCTGCACGAATGCGCCGACATCCTGAGTCGCTTCGACGAGATTCGGCGACGTCGTGAGCGCGATGCCGGTCACGTCGCTCAAGTGCCGGCATGCGAGGCGCGCGTAGTCCGGATGCGTGTTGATGCCTGTGCCGATCGCGGTCGCGCCCAGATTGATTTCGCAAATCAGCCCGGCCGCTTCCATGAGCCGCGCTTCGTCTTCGCCGAGCATCACCGCGAAGGTGCTGAACTCCTGGCCGAGCGTCATCGGCACCGCGTCCTGAAGCTGCGTGCGGCCCATTTTGAGGTCGCTGGCGAATTCCTGCGCCTTGCGTTCGAACGACGCGCGCAGCACGGCCATCGCCTCGACGAGTTGCACGATGCCCGCGTAGGTGGCGATCTTCAGCGCGGTCGGATAGACGTCGTTGGTGCTCTGGCCGAGATTCACGTCTTCGTTCGGGTGAAGCACGCCATACTCGCCGCGCTGATGCCCGAGATGTTCGAGCGCGAGATTGGCGATGACTTCGTTCGCGTTCATGTTGGTCGACGTGCCCGCGCCGCCCTGAATGACATCGACCACGAAATGCTCGTGCGCCGTGCCCGAGCGTACTTGCCTGCACGCCTGCACGATGGCCTGCATCTTCACTTCGCTCAGCAGCCCGAGGTCGTGATTCGCGAGCGCCGCGGCTTCCTTCACGCTCGCCAGTGCGTTGACGAGATTCGGATAGACGGAGATGGGAATGCCCGTGATCGGGAAATTCTCCAGCGCGCGCAGCGTATGCACGCCGTAGTATGCGGTGGCGGGCACGGCGAGATCGCCGAGAAGGTCGTGCTCGATACGTTCAGTTATGTTAAGCATGTGTTTCTCTCAGGTCCTGGATGATTTGATCGGGCAGATCGGCTAGTTGACTCGGTTGACTTCCAGAGGCGGCGACTCGGCCGCCGAAGTCGCATACGCGACGCACTGTTTCGCGAGCACGTCAGTGGGATCGACTGCGCGCACGCGCGCGCCGTTCGCGCCGAAGACATGCGTCTCGCGCAGCAGAAGCGGCAGTTCCGTGCAGCCGAGAATGACCACCTCGACGCCCTCGGCGATGAGACCGTCGATCGCAGCGGCGATATCTTTCTGACACTGCCCGGTCGTGAAGCCGGCTTTCACGCCCTCCTTGCCGTAGATCGCCTCCATCACGCGCGCCTGCAATGCGGGACCGGGTACGACCAGCCGCAAGCCCTGGGATGCGAGCGCCTGTTCGTAGACGCCGCTTGCGATCGTGCCGGACGTCGCGAGCAAACCGACCGAGCGCAGCGACGGGAACGACTCGCGCAGATGGCGCACCGTCACCGTCAGCATGTTCACGATCGGTATGCCGAGATACGGCTGGATGCGCTCGACGAATGCGTGCGCCGTATTGCATGGAATCGCGATGAGATCCGCCCCGCCCGTTTCGAGCTTCTTGCAGGTCGCATAGAGCGAGACGGTGGGATCGGGTCCGTCGCCGATCAGGTTCTCCGTGCGGTCCGGTATCTGCGGGTTCTGCTCGACGAGCAGCTTGATGTGATCCTGATCGCGTTTCGCAGGCGTGGCGCGCACTATCTTGTGAATGAAATCGACCGTGGCCGCCGGCCCGACGCCGCCCACTACGCCGACCTTGAAGATCGTCGCGGGCGAGTCGTACTGGCCGGACACGACATACTGCGCGTAAGCGAGATTCGAATCGACGAGCGGAACACGGAACCTGCCCAGCTCGTCGGCCACGAGGGCGATCTCGGTGAGCCCCGGCACGATCACATTGGCGCCCTGCGCGATGAGGTCCTCGCATGCCGCGCGCAACAGCTCGACAGGACGGCCGCGCAGATTGCCGCTCTTGACGCCATCGGCGCCGTAGATGGCTTCGGTGACGAGATCGACGCCGTCGCTCACGCGCGGATGGATCACCTCGAACTCGGGCGCGGCGAAATACTTCTCGAACAACTGCCTGCGACGCGTATAGCCGGACGCGAGCACGCCTACACGGCACACCGTCGGAAACTTTCTGCGCACGTGGCTGCGCACCGCGTCGAGCATGTCGACGATCTCCAGCGGCGAATTCGCCTTCAGTTCGTCGATGAACGTGTGGCTGAGAAAGCACGGCAGCACCACTGTCGTGACGCCACGCTTCTCGAAGTTGCCGATCAGATCGAAGATGAACAGCTTGCGCTGCGTCAGCGTCTCGCTCTCGGCATCGGCGCTGCGGAACGGCTGCTGCTCGAAGATCGCGTCGAAGTGCTCGGCATCGCGCGTGGCGGGTGTCGATTTGATCAGCTTGAAGAATACGTCCGCGCTCGCGAGCGGACCGAGTCCGCCCACCACGCCGAATTTGCGCGTGAGCGCGGTGTCCGTGCCGTTCATTTCGTCTCGCCTTCCATCTGACCGAACGAAGGCGCGCCCATCACCGCGCGGCGTTCCTGCCGTGCGGCGCGCTTGCCTTCCCACTTCGCGATGGCCGCCGTTGCGATGCTGTTGCCGATCACGTTGGTCGCAGTGCGCCCCATGTCGAGAATCTGGTCGATCGCGAGCACGAGCACGACGCCCGATGGCGGCAGATGGAACATCGGCGCCACGGCCGCGACGACCACCACCGAGCCGCGCGCCACGCCGGCCATGCCCTTGCTGCTCACCATGAGCACGAGCAGCATCACGATCTGCGTGCCGATCGGCATGTCGATGCCGAACGCCTGGGCGATGAAGATCGCCGCGAACGCCTGATACATCATCGAGCCATCGAGATTGAACGCGTATCCGAGCGGCAGCGTGAAGCCGACCACTTTCTTGTCGACGCCGAATTCCTCCAGCTTCTCGGTCAGACGCGGATACGCGGCTTCGCTGCTGGCGGTGGAGAACGCGAGCATCGCAGGCTCGCGGATCGACTTGAGCAGGGCCCAGACAGGCTTGCCGAGGAAAGCGTAACCGGCGAGGATCAGCGCGCCCCACAAGAGCGCGAGTCCGACATAGAAACTCGCGACGAGCTTGCCGTAGGTGGTGAGCACATCGAGTCCATGCACCGTGATCGCCGATGCGAGCGCGCCGAACACGCCGATCGGCGCGAGCCGCATCACGTAGTCGGTCAGCTTGAGCATCGCGGGCACGAGCCCTTCCACGCCGGCGATCAGGGGAGCCACGCGCGGGTCCGACTTGATCACGCTCAGCACGATGCCGAACATCACGGAGAACACGAGAATCTGCAGAATGTCGTTGCGCGCCATCGCATCGATCACGCTCGTGGGAAACGCGTGCGTCACGAAGTCCTTGAAGTTCAGACCGGACGTGTTGAGGCCGGTGGCGACGTCGGCGCTCGTCTGCGTCATGTGCAGGCCCGCGCCCGGTTGCAGCAGGTTCGCGAGCACGAGTCCGAGCGCAAGCGAAAAGAGCGACGCGCACACGAACCACGCGATCGAGCGCAAGCCGATGCGGCGCACATCGCTCGTGCCCTCCATCCCTGCAAGTCCCGACACGAGCGTCGCGAAGACGAGCGGCGCGATGATCATCTTCACCAGCCGCAGAAAGATATCCGTGACGATGGAAAAGTATCCGGCGATGACCTTGGCCTGCGCGGCATCCGCCGCCGTGCGATGACAGACGTAACCGACCGCCACGCCGAGCACCATGCCGGCGAGGATATAGAGGGTGAGGCGATTCTTCATGTGTCTCCGTCCTGGGATGACGCACGAACGGTCGGTCGCGACCGTCGTGCGTTCTGAAGGCTGGCGCATCGAAGCTCGATGCGCCGCTTTTTGTGTCAGGACGGAATCTTAGGGAAGGCAGAAAAAACGTGAATGCCAGTGCTGCATATGGCTATGCAAGTTTCGCATAACGTCGGATGACGTTATCCGGCCGCGCCGGACGAGGCGTGAAGATGCCGCCAGATGGTGTCGAGCAATTCGCTGCGATTGGTGAGGTCGCGGTACACGCGCAACTCGAGCGCCAGTTGCCATTCGGACTGGCCGGCGGCAACGAGTTCGCCGGCATCGAGTTCGGCCGCGATCGAGCTTTTCGGCAGCCACGCCACGCCCTCGCCTTCGAGAACGAGCTTCTTCACGACTTCGGCCATATCGGATTCGTAATGCAGGCGTAATGCGGGCGATGCGTTCGCTTGCTCCATCAAAGACGCAAAGCAGCGCCCGAAGTAACTCGTCTCCGTATAGGCGATGTACGGCATCGGTCGATCCTTCGCGCCCGGCAGACGGTACGTCGGCGCGAGCCGCTGATTCGGCTTGCACACCGGCATGAACGTATCGACGCCGACGGTCACGTACTCGTACTTCTGCGGGTCGAGATGCAGCGGCAGGCGCGGATGGTGATACGCGAACATCAACTCGCAATTGCCATTGACGAGCATGAGAATCGAATCGTGCACATTCGCCGGAATCACTCGCGCGCGCACTTCGCCGGCCTGCTTCGAGAGCGTTCGGAGCCAGGCGGGCAAGAAGTTGAGCGCGATGGTATGGCCCGCTGCGATCTGCAGGCTCGTGCCCGCAATGCGCTGCTCGGTGCGAATGATGGCGCGCGTATCGAAGAGCTTGTCGAGAATGTCTTCGGCGGCGTCGCGAAACAGTTGGCCCGCTGGTGTGAGGGTCGGCGGAAAGCCGCTGCGATCGACCAGATCGGCGCCTACCCATTGTTCGAGCGACTGGATGCGCCGGCTGAATCCGGATTGCGTGACGTTGCGAAACTCGGCCGCACGCGAGAAGCTTTGATAGCGGGCGAGCGCGATGAAGTCCTCGATCCACTTGATTTCCATGAGCCATCCGTGTGCGAACGGCGGCGAATGGGCTCGCCGCCACGAGCCGGAAATTCTACGCTTGCTTGCGGCGCGCGATGTCCTTCACGCCAGCGGCTCGCAAATTGTGCCGATCGACATATCAACAGACATTTTCGCCGGTAGCCGATCCGGTCGTCGTTACCGCATTTCCGCTTCCTCAGTGATGAGTTTCGAATTGCGAAGCCATCGGCGTGAGCGATGCCATAAAATGGGTTCGGCTGTGACCGCGTCAAGGGTCGCCGACCAGCGCCGGGTTGTTCCGCCGCCGCTCCTCAAGAAGTGGTCAAGTAAGGAAGGGTTATGGACAGTCCAATCACCATCGCCGGCACGCCGATGGACGCCTATCACGTGTGCGCGTTTTTCAATAGCCGCGATGAGGAATACGACGCGCTCAATCCGTTCTACAAACAGGCGGTCGAGAACGGAGAGAAGAACTTCCACATCGTCGATCCCGCGAATCTCACCGACCACGAGGCCCGGCTGGAAACCGCCGGCATCGACGTAGAAGAATGCGAGGCGTGCGGACAACTGGAAGTCATCACATGGCCCGAAGCTTATCTGGATGACGAAGGCAGGTTCAACAAGGATCGCATGCTCGCATTGGTGGACCGGCTCACCGGTTCCGGACGCGACAAGGGATTCGCCCGCCTTCGCATCATGGGAAACATGGACTGGGCGTTTGGAGAAACCCCGAACGCGCCGGAACTCATCGCGTACGAAGCCGAAGTCAACGAGATCATCGAACGCAACCGTCAGCCCGCCGTGTGCGTCTACGATATGGCCAAACTTTCAGGCGCCATGCTCATGGATGTCTTGCGCACTCATCCTCTCACCCTCATCAATGGAATCGTCCAGGAGAATCCGTTCTTTATCCGGCCATCGGAGATGATCAAGGAACTGGAATCGCGCAAAAGACAGGCGGAGGCCTGATTTGCCCGCCGAACCATTTGAGCCATCGCGACAGAAGAATGGACATCGACCGATTCAGCGGTGAGAGCGCCGAACACGCGCTCAGGGACCTGATGGGCTTGCTGGCGCTTCCGGCACTCTGGGCGGGCGGCGACGGCAAAGCGATCGTCGGCCTGATGACGCAGGCGATCGAACGGATCGTTCCGCTGGACATCTGCTATGTGGACGTTCCCTTGCTGCCGGCGGTTCCACCATTCGTGCAGATGCGAATGTACGGACGCACTGTCGCAGCGGACGCGTCGGCGGCATGGCAGGAGACGATAGCCCGATGGCACCGGCTGCCGATCGGAACCCGGGTCAGTGTGTGCGACACGCCCGCGGGCCCGATGCGGATGATCAGGCTGAGCATGGGCTTCAGCTCGGGACAAGGCAGCGTGTGGTTCGGTGCCGCGGCTCCGACTTTCCCGACACTCAACCAGATTGCCTTTCTGCGCGCGGCCACCTCTCAGGCTGCGACAGGCATTCAGGCCGCCCGCGCGGCCCACGAGCGCGAGGAAGCGAACAGGGCGAAGGATGAATTTCTCGCCATGCTCGGTCATGAATTGCGCAACCCGCTTGCGCCTATCTCAACCGCATTGGCGTTGATCCGGCGCGAGCGCGGCGATATCGCCGACCGCTACCACGAAATCATCGAGCGTCAGGTTGCGCATCTGTCCCGGCTCGTCGAAGACTTGCTGGATGTCAGCCGCATTACGCGGGGAAAGATCGAGCTCAAGCGTGAAAGCCTGCGTATCAGTTCCGTCATCACACGTGCGGTCGAGGCGGCCAGCCCGCTCGTGGAACAGCGCAACCAGCGGCTCACCGTTGCCCTGTCCGACGACGGAACGCAGATATTCGGCGATCTGACGCGTCTGACGCAGGCGTTCAGCAACCTGCTGAACAATGCGGCCAAATACACGGATGTCGGTGGAGAGATTCGCGTCGAGGCTCGAACGACGCCAGGTCATGTCACGGTTTTCATCCAGGACAACGGTGTGGGCATCAGCGCGGAGTTGATGCCGAAGCTCTTCAGGATTTTCGAGCAGGGACGCACGACGATCGACCGGTCGAAAGGCGGCCTGGGCATCGGCCTCGCGCTCGTGAAGAATCTGGTGGAACTGCACGGAGGCACTGTCGATGCGAGCAGTGACGGCCCCGGCACAGGCGCAACATTCACGGTGACGCTGCCGCTTGCAACACGCGCCGAGATCGCCGGTTCGCAAGCTTCGCCGTTGCCCTCGGCTTCGGTGCCGTCGAGCCAGGCCGGATTGCGCGTCCTGCTGGTCGACGATAACGTCGATGGACTTCTCTCGATGGAAGCGTTCCTGACCGAACTGGGCTTCGAGGTTGCGACCGCTCTCGATCCCTTTCAGGCATTGGACATCGCGGCGCGCTTCTCACCCGCGGTCGCCGTTCTCGACATCGGCCTGCCAGGCATGGACGGTTATGAACTGGCGCTCGCCTTGCGCGCGCAACCGCAGCACGCGCGACTCCGCCTATTCGCGCTCACGGGCTATGGTCATTCCGAAGACGTGAAACGGGCGCACGCAGCCGGCTTCGAACGACATTTCGTGAAGCCCGTCGTATTGCCCGATCTGATTCGTTTCCTGAGCGACGATCAGTAAGGATCGCCAAGCTACATCGATAACGGCTATTTCTTTTTCGCGACGCTGGTGGAGCCCGAAGTCTTCGGGAGCGGAACCTTGAACGGCTCGGCGACTGGAGAGGTCAGCTTCTTCGCTTGTTTAGGTTTTTTTGCTTCGCGATTACTTCGCATTTGACCTTTTGCCATTTCATCCCCCTGTCTGCGACCACGAAATGGGTCGCTCCTCACTCATTCTGAGCGCATTTCCGGTTGCTGTCGCGATCTATTTGATGAATCGACGATTCTTCTTGCTTTGTTCGGTCATGGAGCGCACGCTCGCCCACACGCCTTCCTTCTTCGGACATCATCATGCTAAAGCGAACCTCGGCCGATTCGGCTACACACTTCAAAAAGCAAGACCTCACGGCAACGCAGAAGAGTCGCGCCGAAGCCTTGCGGCAGGCCGAATCCGACCGCGCGGAAAAGCGACTTCAGGATGATGCGCGCATCGACGTGCACGCTGCGAAGTGGCGTTACGTTTCGCCGAAAGGCTAGACGGCAAGGATGTCTAGCGCCTCAGCCTCGCGGCCTGACGCCTCGCGTGGGCTGATCCGCCTTCGTATGCCTCGTCCTCCGTCTCGAAGCGGAGATGGCTGTCGTAGCGAATCTCGCTGACGTTCGGGCCGCTCAGATCCACGTCGACGCATGCGTAGGTGAAGCCACCGGCAGCGAGCGGTTGAACCACGACATGGAATTCATGGCTTCCAACTTTCAACATGCGTGACATCGAGAACTCCGGTGGTGGCGGTTCATCGTATCACGCGAGCGCGAACCAGCAGATGGAAAGAAGCGCTGCCGGTCCCGCATGCGAGCCGGCAGAAAAGCTCTTTAGATCGGCGTGATGTTCGCCGCCTGCAAACCCTTCGGACCGCTCTTCGTTTCGTAGGTGACTTTCTGATTTTCGGCGAGCGTTTTGAATCCCTCGCTGCGAATCTCCGAAAAGTGCGCGAATAGATCATCGCCGCCGCTGTCGGGCGTGATGAATCCAAATCCCTTGCTATCGTTGAACCACTTGACGGTGCCGGTATCCATGAAACTCTCCTGAAAAGGACGAACAAACGAAACCGCCGCGATAGCGGTATCGGAATAAAGGATCAAGGAGGGAGAGGACAACGAACACCGCAGGGCTGCGGTTAATGATGAGCAGCAATCGCGCTTCTTGAAGGCTTCATCAGGAAAATTACGCTTTGACTCGAAAACCGTCAAGCTATTTCGAATGCGCAAAGAAGTGGCGAGATCTGCGGTGATATGGATGCGTGGTCACTTTCGTTTAGCATTCCTATGATAGAATCGAGATCGAGAACGATAATTGCGCGTCCGAGGCAGTTTTGCGGGTATAGTGAAGCTCCAATCAGGAGTAGACGTCATGCCAGCAATCCCGCCTCTCCTCTACAAAGGGTTCGAGCTTCATCCCCTTGTGTTCTCGCGCGCATTCGACCGCTTCGACAGGCATTCGCGCTATGCCGAAGGTTACGACGTCGCGGTTCGCATCTGTCGCCCGGTCGCATCGGGCGAGACCAGCACGAGCCGCGTGTTCAAAGTGGATCGGGAAGACGTGTTCTCGGACTTCGGCATTGCCCGGCGCGCTGCTCGTCAACGGGGTGAAGACATCATCGATGGAAAGGTAGAGGGCGCCTCGGTCATCGATATGTGAGGGCTAGCGTTTCCTCGGAGTACCGCGTTTGCCTTCGAAGAGTTCGCGCTGTTTGGCCAGGCCTTCTCCCACCACATCGAAGAAAGCTCGCACGCGCGCGGTTTTCCGCAGATCGGCATGCGTGACGATCCACAATTCGCCTTCCAGCTCGGCGACCGGATTCGCGGCCACGCGCGTGACACCCGTATCGCTGTCGCCGAGATAGCACGGCAAGAGCGCAAGGCCGACACCGGCGCGCGCGGCGATCAATTGATTCACCAGACTGTTGGTCCGGTACACGACCGACGCCGACGCCGCATTGATCGCGAGCCACTGCGCCGCGCGAATGCCTGATGCCGCTTCGTCCCAGCCGATCAACGCGTGACCGTCGAGCTTCTGGCTGCGCGAAAGCGCGCCTTTCTCCGCGACATACGACGGCGCGGCGTACCAGCCCCACGCGACGCCCGCAAGCTTTTTACCCCACAGCTCGCCCTCTTTCGGCCGAACCGGACGCAACGCGATATCCGCTTCACGCCGCGCGAGACTGAGCACGCGATTCTCGATCGACAGTTCGACGACGATACCGGGATGTGCCCGACGAAATGCCGCGAGATGCGTGGTGAGCTGGCTATACGCGAGCGTCTCCGACGACGTGACGCGCAAGCGTCCGCTCAGCCGATGATCTCCGCCGACGACGTCGCGGCCCAGCGCCAGAAACTCGTCCTCCATTCGCTCGGCGCCGGCCGCGATGCGCGCGCCTGCCTCGGTGGGCTGATACACGCCGCCCGGCAAGCGCTCGAACAGACGCGCGCCGAGCTGCGTTTCGAGCGCCTTCAGGCGGCGATAAGCCGTCGAATGATCGATGCCCAGCGTCTCGGATGCGGCAGTGAGACTGCCGTCACGCTGAATGGCGAGCACGAGTCGAAGTTCGTTCCAGTCTTCCATGCGTCGAGGTTAATACGGCGCTTGCATCCCTGCAAGTGTGGCTTTCACGGTGACAATGGACTTGCATGCTCGCAAACACTACTCTGCCGTTATCCGAACGCATCAAACGGGAGAGACTCAATGAAGATCAATGAAACATCCACACTTACGCTCGTCAGTCATCCGCTTTGCCCTTACGTGCAGCGCGCCGCCATCGTGCTGGCGGAGAAAGGCACCGGTTTCGAGAAGCGTTATGTCGATCTGGCGAACCGGCCCGAATGGTTCGATGCGCTTTCGCCGCTTGGAAAAGTGCCGTTACTGATGATCGCGCGTGACGGCCATGAGGACGCTGTGCTCTTCGAAAGCGCCGTCATCTGCGAATATCTCGACGAAACGCAGCCGGGCCGCACGCTGCTGCCGAGCGATGCGCTCGAACGTGCGCGGCATCGCGGATGGATCGAATTCGGGTCGTCGATTCTTGCCGAGATCTGGAAGCTGGAAATCGCCACCGATGCGCCGGCATACCACGCTCAACTCGAGGCATTGGCGCAGCGCTTCGCGACGGTCGAGCGCGTGTTGGGCGCGGGGCCGTGGTTCGCAGGCGGCGAATTCGGCATGGTCGACGCCGTGTTCGCGCCGATCTTCCGCTACTTCGATGTATTCGACGAACTCGCGGCCCTTCACGTGTTCGCCGATACGCCGAAAGTCACCGCATGGCGAGACGCACTCGCGGCACGCCCGAGCGTGATCGGCGCGGTGCCTGCCGACTACGCACAGCGCTTGCGCACGTTCCTGCATGGTCGCGACGCGTACCTGCTTCGCGAAAGCATGGAGAAAACGATATGAGCCAGAGTCTGGGCTGGCTGTTGCTCATCCTGTCCGGATTGCTCGATGTCGCGTGGGCCGTCTCGATGAAGTTCACGCAAGGCTACACGCGCCCCGGATGGACAGTGCTGTCAATCGTGTTGCTCGCAGCGTTCGTCTATCTGCTCGGCAAGGTACTGACCGTGTTGCCCGTGGGCAGCGCGTACGCGGTATGGACCGGCATCGGCGCGTTGGGAACCGTGCTGCTCGGCGTCGTGCTGTTCGGCGAGGCCGTGAGCGCGCTGCGGGTCGTCGGTGTCGTATTGGTCATCGCCGGCATTGCAGCGCTGAAGCAGGCGCCCGCCTGACGCGAGAGATCAACGGCCCTCGTGGTCCTTATGCGGCGCCTTGAGATACTGCTCCAGAAACTCGACGAACACCCGCACCTTCGCCGACAGATTCAAACGCTCCGGGTAGATCGCATAGATATCGGCAGAGGGCAGCGACCAGTCCGCGAGCACCCGTCTCAGCGACTCTGCGTCCAGATACGGCTGGACATCCCATTCGGAGCGGACCAGCACACCGTGTCCTTCGAGCGCCCAACGCAGGGTCGCTTCGCCATCGTTGCTGCTCATCGAACCATGCACCTTCACCATCTCGTGCCGCTTGCCTTTGGTGAAGTGCCATGTTCCATAGGCCGTGTCGTTCTCTCTCAGAACGATGCAGGTGTGGCCGCGCAGATCGCCCGGCGTTTCGGGAGCGCCGTGCGCTTTCAGATACGCGGGAGATGCGCAAACGAAACGTCGATTGGACGCCAGCTTCTTGCCGACGACGCGCATATCGGGCAATTCGCCGAAGCGGATGCCTACATCGAATGCGAACTCGGCAAGATTCATGGGCCGGTCAGTCAGATCCAGTTGCACTTCGACATCCGGATACTGCCGGCGAAACTTCGACAACGCGGGAACGATGTATCGGCGGCCAAAGCCGAAGGTCGCGTTCACTTTCAAAAGACCCTGAGGTAAATCGCGACTGCTCGACACCATCCTCTCGAGCTCTCGCACCTGTTCCAGCAGCTTTGTGCCGGTGCTCAGATACAACTCGCCTTCTTGCGTCATCGCGAGCCGACGCGTCGTTCTGTTCAGAAGCTTCACGCCTAGCCGTCGTTCCAGTTGACTCAGGCGCAGACTGATCGATGGAGGCGTCACGCCCAGTTCGCGCGCCAGCGCTGACAGGCTTCCCTGGGTGACTAACCGGCCGAAGAACTCAAGGTCTGAAATCGCGTCCATTTATAAGCCTATCTTAAGAATAGGTTAAGTCAGGCTGTATTTTACGGAATCAACGCTGCAATTACACTCTCTTCAACGCTCGGACAAGCGAGCGCCCCCAGTACCGGAGAGAGACAAATGGCACAGACGCTTTATCAGAAGATCGTGGATAGCCACACGGTCCTGCGCGTCGATGAGCAGCACGTCGCGCTGTATGCCGACCTGCACATCATGAACGAGTACACGAGTCCGCAGGCATTCGCGGGGCTCGCCGAGAAGAACCTGCCCGTGCGCTGCCCCGAAAAGCAGATGGGCATCGTCGATCACGTCATTCCGACGCATCCCGTCGCCGTCGACAAGCGCACCATCTTCATCGACGCCGCCGCCAATCAGGCCGCCAACTTCACGCGCAACTGCCAGAAGCACGGCATCCATCTGTTCGATGTCAAAGACCGCGAACAAGGTATCGAGCACGTCGTGGCGCCCGAAATCGGCCTGATTCGTCCGGGCATGGTGGTGCTGTGCGGCGATAGCCACACGACGACTTATGGCGCGCTTGGCGCGCTCGGTTTCGGCATCGGAACCTCGGAAGTCGAGCACGTGCTTGCAACTCAGACGCTGGTCTACCGCGTGGCCCGCGACATGCACATCGTCGTGGACGGTACCTTGCCGGCGGGTACGACGTCGAAAGACCTCGTGCTGTACATCATCTCGAAGATCGGCGCACAAGGCGCACGGGGATTCGCGGTCGAATACTCGGGCCCGGCGATCGCGTCGCTGTCCGCCGAAGCGCGCATGACGCTCTGCAACATGACGGTCGAAGCCGGCGCGCGCGGTGCATTGATCGCGCCCGACGCGACGACGCTCCGGTACGTAGCCGAGCGCATCAAGGACCTTTCGCAAGCCGATATCGCCGCCGCGACAAACGCGTGGCTCGAACTGAAGTCCGACGCGGATGCCGCTTTCGACATCACGCACCGGTTCGACGCGCGGGACGTTGCGCCGTTTGTCACCTGGGGCACCAGTCCCGACCAGGCCATTCCGGTTACCGCGCGCATTCCCGGTCTTCCCGAGGAGCCGGTCGAAGGCAGGAACGCCGCGAAGGCTTTGGACTACATGGGTCTCGACGCCGGCCAGGCCATCGACGGACTCGCCATCGATCATGTGTTCATCGGTTCATGCACCAACGCGCGTATCGAAGATCTTCGCGCGGTCGCCGATGTCGTACGTGGCCGCAAGGTCGCTTCATCGGTTCGGGCCATGGTCGTACCCGGCTCCGGCATGGTGCGTGAGCAGGCGGAACGCGAAGGCATCGCCGGTGTGCTGATCGAGGCAGGTTTCGAATGGCGTCAGCCGGGCTGCTCGATGTGCCTCGCCATGAACGACGACATCCTCGAACCGGGTCAGCGCTGCGCCTCGACCACCAACCGAAACTTCGAAGGGCGGCAAGGTCGCGGCGCACGCACGCATCTGATGAGCCCTGCCATGGCCGCGGCAGCCGCGCTCGCGGGCCACATCGTCGACGTACGCAAGGAGTTGGCTCATGTCTAAGAACACGTCCCTGACCGGCGTTGCCGCGCCGCTGCCGCTGAACAATCTCGACACCGACCAGATCATGCCGAAGCAGTTTCTATTCGGTATCGATAAGTCAGGCCTCGCACGGGGCGTTCTCTACGACCTGCGTACGAACGCGGCCACAGGCACGCCCCGGCCCGACTTCGTGTTGAATCGCCCCGAATACCAAGGTGCGCGCATTTTGATAACCGGCGCGAACTTCGGCTGTGGTTCCAGCCGCGAACACGCCGTCTGGGGCTTGCAACAGGCGGGCTTCGATGCAGTCATCGCGCCGAGCTTCGGCGAGATCTTCTACTTCAATGCGCTGAACAACCGGCTTCTGCTGGTGATGCTCGAACCGCACATCATCGCGGAGCTGACCGCGCTCGCCAGCGACCCGGCGACGAACACATTGACGATCGATGTCGAGAATCAATGCGTCATCACAGCAGACGGCGCAACGAAACACGCGTTCGAATTACCCGCCCGACAGAAGCACATGTTCATCGAAGGGCTGGACATGATCGGCATGACGCTGAGCGACAGCGATGCCATCGGCGCATTCGAATCGAAGCATTACGCCGCGCATCCGTGGATGAAGATCGACCTTCCGAAACAGCAAAAAGCAGCTCGATAAGAGACGCGCCAAGCGTCCATTCCCAAGGGCCTCTCAAGGCCCGCAGAGCCCGCAATCCATCAGGAGACATTCATGGAAACCTCTTCCGTGCGCGCATGCAATGCGCCGTCGGGATTTCTCGCGAAAATCAACCACGTCAAGATTGGCGGAATGCCTGTCGTGATGTTCGCGGCGCTCGCGCTCGTGATCATACTGGCGGCCGCTACAAAGAAACTTCCGAACGACATGATCGGCGGCTTCGCCGTTCTCATGCTTTCCGGACTTTTACTCGGAGAGATCGGAAGCAGAATTCCTCTTTTCAGGCATATCGGCGGTCCCGCCATACTCTGCCTGTTCGTACCATCCGCGCTGCTCGGATACAAGTTGATGGATGACGCCTCGCTCAAGGCCATCACCACGACGATGAAGACGGCGAATCTCCAGTATCTGTATATCGCGTGTCTCGTGGCTGGCAGCATTCTCGGCATGAACCGGAAGATCCTCATCGAAGGCTTTCTGAAGATGTTCGTGCCATTGCTGATTGGAACCATCACGGCAATCGCAGCGGGCGTACTCGTCGGCCTGATGTTCGGCTACGATCCGAAGCACGTGTTCTTCTACATCGTGATACCCATTCTCGGCGGCGGCATTGGCGAGGGCATTCTTCCGCTTTCCATCGGCTATTCGGAAATCACGGGTGCGGCGCAAGGCCACCTGATTGCGATGATGGTTCCCGCAGCGTTGATCGGCAACGTCGTTGCGATTCTCGGCAGCGGTATTCTGAAGCGCTTTGGCGAGAAATATCGGCAGTACAGCGGCGACGGCACGCTCGTCAGGACCGGAGAAGATCAGGCTCTGCTCAAAGCGCAGAAAACCGAAGCGGCACTGGACCTGCGGTTGATGGGCTTCGGCTTGCTGCTCGGCTGCACGCTGTTCATCCTCGGCGCGCTGCTATCACCCATCACGGGTATTCCGGGTCCCGTGCTGATGATCATTGCGGCCGCCGTATTGAAGCTTTTCAAGGCAATTCCGGAATCGATGGAAGTCGGCGCGTATCAGATGTACAAGTTCATGTCGACGAACCTGACCTTCGCGATACTCGTCGGACTAGGCACGCTGTTCGTGTCGTGGGACAAGCTGGTAGGCGCGTTCTCGCCGGCATACTTCGTCATTTGCGCGGCGACCGTCATCGCGATGATCATCTCCGGCTTCTTTGTCGGCGCGTGGCTGAAGATGTATCCGGTCGAATCCGCGATCATCACCGCGTGTCACAGCGGCCTTGGTGGAACCGGCGACGTGGCGATTCTGTCGTCGTCGAACCGGATGGGTCTGATGCCCTTTGCGCAGATTTCCACGCGCATCGGCGGCGCGGGGATGGTCGTCTTCGCCACGCTGATGATGAAGTGGTTGTCCTAACCTGCAGCACGTTGCAGCGTGCGCTGACGACCAGCGTGCAGGATCATCACACTGAAGATGATGAGTACGAGCGCCGCGCACTCCAGCAGACCGAACTTCTCTCCAACCGCCCAACCGATGATCAGCGCGACGGCCGGAGCCATGTAAGTGGCGCCGGACGACGCCACCGCGCCGAACTTTTCGAGAAGGTAGTAATACAGGAAGAAGGAAACGCCGGTACCGAGAATCCCGCCTCCGACCACCAGGCCGACGGCCGCCAATGGATCGTGGAGGATGTTCGTCACTCCGCTGAAATCGGTGACGGCCGCAAGAACCCCAACCGCGATGCCCATCTGCCAGGTTGCCAGTGCGAGCGGAGGCAGACCCGATGGCGACAAGAATGCGCGCACGTAGACGTAAGAAAGTCCGAGCACGAGTGAGCTGATCAGCAGCCAGCAAACACCTGCGAACTCGATCGAACCCGCCGCGCCTTCCCATGGCCGCGCGATCAAGGTGATGCCAACGAAGCCGAGCAAAACGCCCAGGGCCATCGTGCTGTTCATCTTCTCCGTTCTCAGAAAGAAGACAGAGAAAATCGCCGTAAAGAGCGTGGCCGCATTGCCAAGCACGGCGGCTATCCCGGAAGGAAGCAGCGCCGTGCCTTTGGTAATTGCGAAATAGTAGAACGCAGTCGCGACGAACCCCATCACGATGAAATGATGAAGGTAACGCAACTGATCGAAGCGGATGACCTTCCTTCGCCAGGCAACGAAAGCCAGCGGAAGAAAGCCGAAGAATACGCGCAGGAAGGCTATCTGCATCGGGCTGATCGAGGACGACGCCCACTTCATGTAGATAAAGTTCGATCCCCAGAAGAGACCGAGCATCACGAACGCAAGCCGCGCAAGCTTCATGTCGATGCTATATCAAGTACGTCATGACGAATGGCGGCGCCGCGATGCAACGGGCCGGGATGATCCCGGCCTCGCGCATCATTCCTGAAGCCACGCCTTCACTTTCTCCGGATGCGAGTCGACAAACTTCTTCGCCGCCGCATTCCAGTCGTTCGTTGCGTTGCCGTCGAGTTCGATCGCTTCGACATCGGACAAGGTCAGCTTGTAATGCCGGATGAACGTGTTCGCGCGCGGATACTTCTGCGCGAACTGCTTTGAAGCGAATCCACGGATTTGCTCGTCACCGCCCAAAACGCCCTTCGGGTCCTTCAGATAGCGCATCTTGTACTTTTGCCACAGCCAATGCGGGCTCCATACCGTCGCGACAATCCAGCTCTTCGACTGATACGCGCGCGAGACCGCCGTCAGCATGCCCGCTTCGCTCGCCCGGATCAGGTTGTAACCCGCGAGATCGTAGTCCTTCATCGCCTTTTCCGACGCGACCATTTCGCCGGCGCCCGGTTCGATGCCCTGAATCGTTGCGTTCAGCTTGCTCTTGACCTCGGGCTTGTTGAGATCGGCAATCGAAGAGACTTCGCTCTCGGGCACATAGTCCGGCACCGCCCAGCCGATCTTCGCGCCCGTATAGATCACGCCCAGGTCATCCATCTCGTTCTTGAAGCGGGCGTAGTACGCCGCGTGCGTGACCGGCAGCCACGCGCCGAGCATCAGGTCGACGTCGCCGCGGGCGACCCCCTGAAACTGGATACCCAGATCGGCGACGATCAGCGTCACGGGCTGCTGCAGTTTCGTTTCCAGCACGTACTTCGCCGTGTACGTGACCGCTTGCGTATCGGCCCAGTTGGCCAGAGAGATCTTGATCGGATCGGCGGCGCTGGCAGACATCGCGAAGGTAACGGTCGAAACCGCCATGCCAACGTTCAGGATGAAGCGTACGGCGGAGGAATTCTTCATGTCAGGTTCCCTGTGTTCTTATCGCGACGGTGACAACGAAACGAGCTGGATGCGTACGATCTAATCTTCCGAGGGTTGAGAAAAACGGTGCGCGAAATACACGCGGCAATTTGGCGCTTGAGTATTCGAGTGCATAAAAACGATGTCAACGTGATTTGTTTTCACCTCCGCATTACTTTAAGTTATGCGTAAGTGGGCGTCGATCACGTCTCGTTCACGTACTGCCGGCGCGCATAGAAGCGCTGCATCTCGTGGTCCCGCGGACGCACGCCGGTGAAAACCTCGACGAACTCCGGAATGCGCTTCATGCGCGTGGCAAAGTCTTCGTTCGGCCGTGTCGCCGCATAGCCGACCTGCGTGAGATAGGTCGTCCGCGCGCGCACATCGGCCACGGCCGGCTCATAATCGAAGCGCACGAACGTCGCGGTCAGCACTTCGATGCGTCTCGCATCGTCCGTCTGGATGAGTCGCGTGATGTCCGGCGATTGCTGCGCCCAGTTGCGAATCGCGGCTTCGAAACGGGTGTCGAAGAGCGAATCGTCGAACCAGCAATCGAACACGTTCAGCATGGCTTCGCAGATGCTGTCCGCATACGCCTCGTTGCGGCTGATCCAGTTGCCAGTGTTCTTCTCTTCCCAGCGCGCGATGAGCGCATCGAGCAGTTCTTCCCGATCGCGGAAAAACCAGTAAAAGCTCGTTCGTGCGAGATTCAGTTTCTTGGCGAGCGCAAGCACCCGAACCGAATCGACGCCGCCTTCCAGCAGACTCTCGTATGCGCAATCCAGCCACATATCGGCTGAGCCGCGAACGGTCTCGACTGTCTGATCCATTCCGTTCCTTTCGTGTGATGGTTTCGCGAATCGACGACCGCGATTCCTCTCTGCTTTAACTCACTGTACACCATTGTCTCGATACTTGACACCTGTGTACATAGGACCTACTCTGAGCGCACAACACGTGATTCGATCCCCACTCGCTTCGATGAGGCGCCCATGTCCATGGACCCGTTGCTCCAGCCGTACACGCTGAAACATCTCACGTTCCGCAATCGCATCATGACGACGTCGCACGAGCCGGCGTATGCCGAGGACGGCATGCCGAAGGAGCGATATCGCGCGTATCACGTCGAAAGGGCGAAGGCGGGCATCGCGCTGACGATGACAGCGGGTTCGGCCGCGGTGTCGAAGGACAGCCCGCCGGTGTTCAACAACATCCTCGTATACAAGGACGAGGTCGTGCCCTGGATGAAGGATCTCGTCGACGAATGCCACGAGCACGGCGCGAAGGTGATGATCCAGTTGACGCATCTCGGCCGGCGCACGCGTTGGGACAAGGGCGACTGGCTGCCGGCCGTGTCGCCGTCGCACAACCGCGAGCCTTCGCATCGCGCGTTTCCTAAGAAGATCGAGGACTGGGACATCGAGCGCATCGTGCGCGATTTCGCCGATGCAGCCGAGCGCATGAAAGCGGCCGGTATGGACGGGCTCGAAATCGAATCTTACGGACATCTGATGGACCAGTTCTGGTCGCCGCTTACGAATACGCTGGATGGCCCCTACGGCGGATCGCTCGATAATCGCCTGCGCTTCACGTTCGACGTGATGCGGGCGATGCGCGAGCGCGTCGGGGATAACTTCCTGCTCGGCATTCGCTACACCGCCGATGAAATGATGGCGGGCGGCCTCACGAAGGAAGACGGCATCGAGATTTCGAAGCGGCTCAAGAGCAGCGGCCTCGTGGACTTCCTGAACGTCGTACGCGGACACCTGGATACCGATGCGGGCCTCACCGACGTCATCCCGATCATGGGCATGAAAAGCGCGCCGCATCTGGATTTCGCGGGCGAAATTCGTCAGGCGACGGACTTTCCCACCTTCCACGCCGCGCGCATCCAGGATGTCGCGACGGCGCGTTTCGCCGTCGAGTCGGGCAGGATCGACATGGTCGGCATGACGCGCGCGCACATGACCGATCCGCATATCGTGCGCAAGATCATCGAGCGCAGGGAAGACGATATCCGTCCTTGCGTCGGCGCGAACTATTGTCTCGATCGCATCTATCAGGGCGGCATGGCGCTGTGCATTCACAACGCCGCAACCGGGCGCGAACTGGAGATGCCGCAGACCATCAAGCCGGCCGAGACGAAACGCAAGGTCGTGATCGTTGGCGCGGGACCGGCTGGGCTGGAAGCGGCGCGCGTCGCGGGCGAGCGCGGTCACGATGTCACCGTGCTCGAAGCGATGAACGATCCCGGCGGACAGATCCGTCTGACCGCGCAGAACGTCCGCCGCAAGGAGATGATGGGCATCATCGACTGGCGCATGGCGCAATGCGAAAAGCTCGGCGTGCGCTTCTCGTTCAACACATGGGCCGACACGGAAACCGTGCTTGCGCACAACCCCGATGTGGTGATCGTGGCGACCGGCGGCATGCCGCACACAGAGGTGTGTTCGCAGGGCAACGAGCACGTCGTGTCGTCGTGGGACATCATTTCGGGTGACGTGAAGCCCGGCGCCAACGTACTGATCTTCGACGACGCCGGCGATCACGCCGCGCTTCAGGCTGCGGAGACCATCGCGCAGGCGGGCGGGCGCGTCGAAGTGATGACGCCCGACCGCACGTTCTCGCCCGAGGTCATGAGCATGAATCTCGTGCCCTACATGCGCTCGCTGCAGAAACTCGCAACGACATTCACGGTGACGTTCCGCCTCGAATCGGTTCGCCGCGAAGGCGCCGAACTGGTCGCGACGATCGGCAGCGATTACGGCGGCGTGACGAAGGAGCAGCGTTACGACCAGATCGTCGTGAATCACGGCACCATACCGATGGACGAACTATATTTCGAGCTCAGGCCGGCATCGACGAATCTCGGCGCGATCGACTACGACGATCTCATCGACGGCAAGCCGCAAATCGTCGAACGTAATCCTGAGGGACGCTTTCAGCTCTTCAGAATCGGCGATGCGGTGTCCGCGCGGAACACGCATGCCGCGATCTACGATGCGCTTCGCCTCGTAAAAGACCTTTAACTTATCGGCGCGAACTGCGCCTTTTCCGTTCACGCGGCTCGGTTCCCGTATCGACCGGCGTGAACGGAGCCTGAAACCGGCTCACCAGAAAATCGATGAAAGCGCGCGCGCGGGCCGTCTGATTCTTTTGCCGCGGATAGTAGACGAACAGGTCGGCGGAAGGCAGAACCGTGTTCGGCAACACGAGACTCAGCCGCCCGCTTTGCACGTACTTCGCGAGATCCCACTCCGACCGGATCAGTATTCCATGCCCTTCCAGCGCCCAGCGCAACACGATATCGCCGTCGTTGCTCGATAAGGCGCCCTTCACCTTGATCGCCTCGGTGTGGTCGTTGACGATGTAACGCCACACCCCGTAGGCGTCGTCGTTCTGCCGATGGATGATGCAACGGTGTTCGGCCAGATCCTCGACGCGTTCCGGCGTGCCGTACTTCTCCAGATATTTCGGTGACGCACAGAGAAAGCGGCGATTGCTCATGATGCGCCGTGCGCTCAGGCGACTGTCGGGAAGCTCGCCGAATCTGATCGCCATATCGAAAGCGCCTTCGACCAGGTCGACCGGCCGGTCCGTCACTTCGAACTGAACCTCGACGCCCGCGAATCGCTTCGCGAACTCCGAGACGAGCGGCGCGATGGTCGTGCGGCCGAATCCGAGCGTCGCGTTGATGCGCAGCAAACCCTGCGGATCGCGCTTTGCCCCGGAAATCGCCTCCTCCATTTCTCGAACCTGCCCGACGATCTGCGACGCGTACCGCAGATACGTCTCGCCTTCGGGCGTGAGGCTCACGCTCCGGGTCGTCCGATTCACCAGACGCACGCCGAGCCGCTGCTCAATGACGCCAAGCCGCTTCGTCGCGGCGGGCGGCGACAGATCGAGTGCGCGCGCGGCCCCGGACAGACTCCTGAGTTTCGCGAGAAGAATGAAGAACTCGAAGTCGGATGCGGTCTGGGTTTCAGTATTCACCAGATGTGAAAAATGAAGTGAATGAAAGTGCAGTGTAGCAAGGTTTTTCGCGGTTAAGCTACGTCCCATGTTGCAGCCGATGGCTCGCAATTCCGTTCAAAACACTCAGGAGACAAAGCCATGAGAATCGTCGAAATCCGCGAAAAGACCGTTCCTATCAGCTCCCCGATCTGCAACGCCTATATCGACTTCAGCAAGATGACGCTGAGTCTCGTGGCGGTCGTGACCGACTTGATCCGCGACGGCAAGCCGGTGATCGGCTACGGCTTCAACTCGAACGGCCGCTACGGTCAGGGCAAGCTGATGCGTGAGCGTTTCATCCCGCGCATTCTGGAAGCCGACCCCGCGACGCTCGTCAACGATGCCGGCGATAACCTCGATCCCCACAAGATCTGGGCGACGATGTTCACCAACGAAAAGCCCGGCGGTCACGGCGAGCGTTCGGTTGCGATCGGCACGATCGACATGGCGGTCTGGGATGCCGTCGCGAAGATCGAAGGCAAGCCGCTGTTCCAGTTGCTCGCGGACCGCTACGGCAACGGTCAGCCGGATCGCAAGATCTTCGTGTACGCGGCGGGCGGCTATTACTACCCCGGCCAGGATCACGAGAAACTCAAGGACGAAATGCGCAGCTATGTCGACCGCGGCTACACGGTCGTGAAGAAGAAGATCGGTGGTGCGTCGCTCGACGAAGATCTGCGTCGTATCGACTCGATCCTGAGCGTACTGCAGGACGGCCAGAAGCTCGCCGTCGATGCCAACGGCCGCTTCGATCTCGACACCGCCATCCAGTACGCAAAGGCGCTCTCGCAGTACGACCTGTTCTGGTACGAGGAACCGGGCGACCCGCTCGACTTCGAATTGCAGGCCACGCTGCGCAACTACTACAGCAAGCCGATGGCCACCGGTGAAGATTTGTTCTCGATGCAGGACGCGCGCAACCTGATCCGCTATGGAGGCATGCGCGCGGACCGCGACTGGCTGCAATTCGACTGCGCGCTGAGCTACGGTCTGGTCGAATATCTGCGTACGCTCGACATGCTGCGCGAGCATGGCTGGTCGCCCAGCCGCTGCATTCCGCATGGCGGTCACCAGATGTCGCTGAACATCGCGGCAGGCCTCGGACTCGGCGGCAACGAATCGTATCCGGACCTGTTTCAGCCATACGGCGGTTTCCCCGATGGCGTCAAGGTCGATAACGGCTACATCACCATGCCCGATCTGCCCGGCATCGGCTTCGAAGGAAAAGCCGACCTGTTCGCCGAGATGAAGAAGCTGTCCTCATAAGCAAGTCATCAACCAGCCTGATGATGCAGCGCCTTGCGAATCTCCGCGACTAGCTGATTCTGCAAATACGGCTTGCGTATGCGGGGAATGTTGCTGTCGGCGCCCTCGGGTAGCTCGGCGTATCCGGTCGCGAGGATGACCGGCAGGTCCGGCCTGAGGGCGCGCGCCGCGTGAGCCAGTTCGAGGCCCGTCATGCGCGGCATGGAATAGTCGGTGAGGATGAGATCGACGCGCTTGCCGTTCTTCAGGACTTCGAGGGCAGCCGCTCCCGAACCGACTTCGACCACCTCATGCCCGAGATCTTCGAGCAGATAGGCGGTACTTGTCGCAATGAGCGGATCGTCGTCGACGACGAGAATGGTTGCGCGCGCCTGCACTTCATCGTCCTGTCGTTCAATGAGGGCAGGCGCATCCTTCTCAATGCTCACGACAACTTCACTCACAGGCAACCATAGCGACGCCCGCGTGCCGCATCCGGGGCTGCTTTCGAGCCGCAACGAGCCGTTCAACTGTTGCGCAAGCCCGTGAATCATCGATAAGCCCAGGCCCGTACCCTTGCCGATTTCCTTCGTCGTGAAGAACGGTTCGGTCGCGCGCGCGAGCGTGGCCGCGTCCATCCCCGTGCCGGTATCGCTCACCGTGACGCGAACATAGCTTCCCGCGCGCAACTCTTTCGATCCCGATGACTGCGCCGTGTCTACGCTGATCGTGAGCGTTCCGCCATCGGGCATCGCATCGCGGGCGTTGACCACCAGATTGAGAATGGCGAGCTCGACCTGATTGGCGTCGAGCATCGTGGGCGGGGACGCGGGACCGACTTCGATGACAAGTTCGATCGCAGAGCCAATCGAGCGTTCGAGCAGATCCGACATGCCCGCGATCAGCGACGACATCAAAACCGGCTCGACCTTCAGTTCCTGCTGGCGGGCAAAGGCCAGCAGTCGCTGCGTGAGCGCCGCGCCGCGTTGCGCGCCGCCGAACGCGCCGTCGATGAGTCGCAGCATCCGCGAGTCCGCCAGCACTTCTTTACGCGCCAGTTCCAGATTCGCGATGATCGCCATCAGCAGGTTGTTGAAGTCGTGCGCGATGCCGCCCGACAGTTGACCCACCATCTCCAGCTTCTGGATGTGTCGCAACAGCTCTTCGGTCTGTTCTCGTTGGCGAATTTCATCCAGGACCTTCTGGTGGGTCTTTTGAAGTTCGGCTGTGCGCTCGGCGACTTTCGCTTCGAGCGATTCATTGAGTCGCCGGAGTCCGTCCTCGGCCGTCTTGCGCGCCGTGATGTCCGACGAAACACCGACGAGGCGGTCGGGCTTCACGGCGTCGCCGGACAGAAACCTCGCCCGGATATCGACCCAGTGAACGGTGCGATCCGGCCAGACGTTTCGATATTCGATGGTGTAGTCGCAGCGCGTTTCCAGGCTCGCCTTGACCGCAGCCTGCATTCGATCGCGGTCTTCAGGGTGAATGCTGGACAGTAGCGTCTCGTAGGTGAACGGCGCGTGCGCAGCGTGACCGAAGATGGCCTTGCAGGTTGCGGACGCAGTGAGCACCCCAGTCGACAGGTCGAGATCCCATGAACCCAGATGACCCGCGGTCAGCGCGGTCTGCAGGCGCGCTTCGCCTTCGTGCAACTGTTCGATACGCAAGCGGGCTTCGTACTGCCGGTGGCGTCCGCGAACGGCGGTGCCGACCACGCTGGCGAACGTGGTCGGGTGAAACGGCCGCTCGATGAAAGTCACGTTGCCCAATGTTCTGGCGAGGCGTCCTTCGGGCGCGCGGTCCGCCACACCTGCGCGCCGCGTCAGCACGATGAATGGCAGATCCGACCAGGCCGGCTGCGCGCCGATCCACTCGGAGAGCGTCTTGAGATCAGCAGCGACGAGTACTTCTTCGGTGACGATGACACAGCACGTGTCGTCTCCCACCAGCGACGACAAATGACCGACGTCGCGGCACACCTGCGATGCGACATTGACCTCCCTGAGCATCGCCGCGGCGATACTGGCGTCGCGTCCCGCGGGCGCAAGTATCAAGGTCGTACACGAATCGACGTCAGACATCGCTCCCGCCGCCTTCGTTCGCAGTCAGCAAGGGACCCGCATTGCCGACGAAGGTCGGCACGCCGCGCAATACGCCTTGAAACTCGGTCAATGGTTTGCCCACCTTGAGCCCGGTATCGCAGATGCGGAACTCGCGGATGGCTTCTTCGTGACGGCCGGTGCGCTTCTTGATGACCGACACCGCGCGTCGAACCCGGCCCAATGCCTCGAAATAGCGCAGCAGGATGACGGTATCGGCAAGGTAAGTGACGTCGACGGGCGCCTTCATGTCGCCGACGAGGCCATGCTGCGCGACGGTGAGAAACGTATTGGCGCCCTGCCGGTTCAGGTACTGCAGCAACTCGTGCACATGCAGGATCAGCGCGTTTTCCTGCGGCATTGCCGCCTGATAGCCGTTGAGGCTGTCGATCACGATCGTCTTCGCCTGCGCCATATCGACTCGCGCGCGCACGCGATGCGCGAACTCGCCGGGCGACAACTCTGCCGCATCGACCTGCTCGATCTGCAGATTGCCGGCATCGCGCAATGCTTCGAGGTCGAAGCCCATCCCGCGCACGCGGTCGAACAGGAGTCCCAGTTCTTCGTCGAACACGAACAAGGCGGCTTTTTCCCCGCGCGTCACGGCTGCGACGATGAACTGCAGCGCAAAGAGGCTCTTGCCCGTGCCCGCCGGCCCGAGGATGAGTGTGCTGGACCCTTGCTCGATGCCGCCGCCCAGCAACGCATCCAGTCCTTCGACATTGCTTTTCACCTGGCGGCGTACGAACTTGGTGTAATGCTCGCTGGAAACGAGACGCGGAAACACCGACACGCCACCTTTCTTGATGGTGAAGTCGTGAAACCCGCCACGATAGGCTTGCCCTCGATACTTGGACACCTTGAGCCTGCGCCGCTCGGCGCCGTATTCCGGCGACAACTCTTCGAGCTTGATGACGCCGTGCGCCACGCTGTGCACGGTCTTGTCCGCCGCGTCCGAGGTCAGATCGTCGAGCAGCAGAACCGTCGCGCCATGCCGCGAAAAGTAGTGTTTGAACGCCAGGATCTGACGGCGATAGCGCAGCGAGCTTTGCGCCAGCAAGCGGATTTCGGAGAGACTGTCGATCACGACGCGCTGCGGTTTGATCCGCTCGAATTCGCCGAGGATCAGCCGCGTCGTTTCACCCAGTTCGAGGTCAGATGAATACAGCAGACTTTGCTGCTGATCCGCTTCCATCAGACTTTCCGGCGGAACGACTTCGAAGATGGCGATGCCATTGCCGAGCTGCCAGCCGTGCGAAGCCGCGCCGTGCCGCAGTTCCTTCTCGGTCTCCGACAAGGTGATGTACAGGCCCCGCTCGCCGGCGTCGGCACCCGCCATGAGAAAACGGATCGCGATCGTCGTCTTGCCGGTTCCCGGGTCGCCTTCGAGAAGGAACAGATTCCCTTGCGTGAGGCCGCCTACGAGGACATTGTCGAGTCCGGGCACGCCAGTCTGTGCGAAAGGAAGCGAGTCATTGCCAGCGTTCATCGAGCGCTCCGGTCGGTTCTTGATCACGCGTGAAAGGGTGCGCCGCGAACGGCTCTGGCTGCGGCTTCGATTATTTCACGCCTCGGGATCGTTGGACGCTCGTCGGTAGCGCAATTCACGCTGGCTTCGAATCGCCACGACGAACACCGCGTCCAGTTCCGGCATGAAGCGGTACAGTGCCAGATAGCCGTGAGCGCCGTTCGAGATGACCAGTTCGCGCATGCCCGACTGGTTATCGACCGTGCGGCCGATCATCGGGCTCGATTGGAGAATGTCGAGCGCGGACACGATCTCTCCGATGCGCTCGACTGCACGCTCGGGCGTGTGCTCGAAGAGAAACTCGAAGATGCGATCGAAATCCTCGCGAAGCTCCGGCGCGAGGATTACGCGCGCCATCGCCTGGCCTGGGGCGCCGCCGGATTATCGCCCGCTGCGCGCTCGCGCAGGTAGTCGCGCATATCGGCCCAGTCGAGACCTTCGCCCGTTTGGAGCATCTTCGCGAGACGTGCGTTCCCCTCGTCGAGAAACGCTTGTCGCAATTCTTCGTTCGCGACGCGCTCCGCGATCGCGTCCAGCATGAAACTGTGCGCCGTGGTGCCGGACTGCTGGGCGAGCCGGGAGACACGGTCGCGCAGATCCGGTGGCAAGCGAAGCGTGGTGGTCGACATGGCAGGCTCTCTTTGTGCTACAGATGTGCTACATCTTACGCGGACTCGCGCAGATTGCAAGCAGTAGCGGCTAGCTCATGTTCGACGTTTCGATAACTTTATGATTTTATTGAAATTTCAAGATCCGGGCGCACTCTCGCGCCCGGATCGGGTCTCCTTGCGCGTTACTGGGACATCGCGCCCGATGCCGGATGGTCCATGCCCATCGCATCGTTTTTCTTCATCTTGTCGCCTTTGCTCATCTTGTCGTGCGACATCGCGCCCTTGCTCATCTTGTCGTGGGACATGCTGTCCTTTTTCATCGAGTCGTGCGACATCGCGTCATTCGACATCGCGCCGCTCGCCTGCGCGAAGACGCTCGTCGCGCCCATCGTCAGTGCCGCCGCGAGTACTGCCGTCATCAATCGTTTCATAGCGCTTCTCCTTGGTGAGTCAGACATGGCATCCGGACGATCCGGAACCGGTGGATGGCGCGGGGCTCAGGAGCCGCCGAACCAGTTGTATCCCTGGTCGACCCAATAGCCGCCCGGATACGTGTTGGTGACAAAAATCTCGACGATATGCTTCGGGTTCTTGTAGCCGAGCTTGGTCGGCATGCGCAGCTTCATCGGATAGCCGTATTTCGCGGGCAGGCGCTCGCCGTCGTATTCGAACGTGAGCAGCGTCTGCGGATGCAGGGCCGTCGGCATGTCGATGCTTTCGTAGTAGTCGTCGGCGCAGCGAAAGCCCACGTACTTCGCCGTCGTATCCGCGCCCACGCGCCGCAGGAATTCGGAGAACGGCGTGCCGCCCCAGCGGCCGATCGCGCTCCAGCCTTCGACGCAGATATGCCGGGTGATCTGCTCCGCGTGCGGCAGCGCGTACAGCTGCGGCAGCGTCCAGACGCGCTGCCCCGTCACGAGACCGCTCACCTTCAGGCGATAGTCGTCGCCATTGACTGCCGGGACATCGTCGATTCCGTAGAACGCGTTGAAGGGAAACGGCCGCGTGAGCTGTGCCTCGGTGTAAGTGGGCGCGAGCTGTTTCGGATCGAAGAGCAGCGCCTGCGCGCGATCGTTCAGGCGCGATACGGCGGTGAGAAACTTGTTGACCGAATCGTCATCAGTGATCGAGCAGCCCGTCAGCAGCGCGAGTCCGCCTAGCGTCAGCATGCGCTTGCCGAACAGGCGCCGCGAAGGCATCTCCAGTTCGCGGCGCGCATCCGCTAGAACGGAGGCGCGATCCACCGCGATGATTCGTTTGTCGTCGGTTTTCATGGCGTGTGTCCCGGAGTTCATCAGCGACCGCGCAGCATCGTCAGCAGCGAGCGCGGCACGAGCGCGACCATCGCCACATGCACGACGACGAACGCCGCCATCACCGCCATCGCGCAGAAGTGCACAATGCGCGCGTTGTCGTAGCCGCCCATCAGTTCGCGCAGCAACGGAAACTGCACCGACTTCCAGATCGCGAGTCCCGAGAGCACGAGCACGAAGAGATCGACGACGATCGCGAGATACGCGAGCTTCTGCACCGCGTTGTACTGGCGCAGATCGGCGTGCGAGAGCTTGCCGCTCAATGCGGCGATGAAATCGCGCAACACGGCGCGCGGCGACAGCGGGAAGAACTTCGAGGCGAAGCGCCCGCTCGCGACATTCAGCGCGACATAGACGATGCCGTTGAACACCAGCAGCCACATAGCGGCGAAGTGCCACTGCAGCGCGCCGCCGAGCCAGCCGCCGAGCGTGATCGACGGCGGAATGACGATCTGGCGGAATACGGGCGACGCGTCGTAGATGCGCCAGCCGGAGAACATCATGATCAGCGCGGCGAATGCGTTGAGCCAGTGCGTGATGCGCAGCCAGACCGGGTGAACCGGCGCATCGCGGGATGCGCGTTCGGGCGCGGCGGCAATCGGTGCTTTCAGCGTTTTCATGTCGGTCAACTCAAGCGTTGGTTACCGGTTAATTCGTCGCGGACGCGTCGCCGGTTACAGCCGTTGCATCGAATCCGCGTCGTCATGGGTCAGTTCGCTGGCCGCCCGCGAAAAGTTACAGGTCGCGCTGTAACGTGCGACGGTGAAACGGCGAACTAACACAGGACAGGAGGCGAACGACGACCATGGATCAGGACGGCGCTATTGCGGCGCATCACGGCTTCGGCTACGCTGAAACGCTCGATCCGACGCGCGGCGGACTGCTCGCCCGTTACACCGTACCCACAGGAACCATGTCGCAAGATGCGGAAAGCCGGCTGAAAGCGCTGTTCGTCGGCGGACTCGATGGCGACCCGAACGCGTATCGCAGCTTCCTGCAGGCGCTCACGCGGCATTTGCGCGGCTACCTGCGCAAGCGCCTGGCGCGTCGTCCCGATGACGTCGAAGACCTCGTCCAGGAAATCCTTCTGGCGGTGCATAACGCGCGTCACACCTATCGCGCGGATGAGCCTCTGACGGCCTGGCTGCACGCGATCGCCCGCTACAAGCTGATGGACTTTTTCCGCGCCCATGCGCGCCGCGAGTCGCTGAACGTGCCGCTCGACGATCACGAGGAACTGCTCGCCGCCATCGACGACGAACCCGCACAGGCGCGCCACGATGTCGGCAAGCTGCTGGAGCATCTGCCGGACAAACAACGCCTGCCCATCATCCACATGAAACTCGAAGGTCTTTCGGTGACGGAGACCGCGCGGGTCACGGGTCTTTCGGAATCGGCCGTGAAAGTGGGCGTGCATCGCGGTCTCAAGGCACTCGCCGCCAAAATCCGGGGACTTCGATGAAGACCGATGAACTGATCACCCTCCTTTCGAATCAGGTGACGCGGGTCGACCGCGCGGCGGTTTCGCGCCGGTTCGTACAGGCGCTGTTGCTCGGGGCTGCGGGCTCGCTGATTCTGATGAGCATCGTGTTCGGCGTGCGGCACGATCTCGGCGTTGTCGCGCAAACGAGTCTCTTCTGGGCGAAGCTGGCGTTTCCGCTGGCCATCGCGGTGGGCGCGATGGTCACCATCGGCCGGATCGGCAGGCCGGGGGCGCGCGTGGGATATTCGTGGGCGATCGTCGCGGCGCCGTTCGCGGCGGTCTGGATTGCCGGCTGGCTAGTGCTCGACGGGACGGATTCCGCGGCGCGCTGGGCGCTCGTGCTGGGGCGGACGTGGCGCACCTGCCCGTTCAACATCCTGCTGCTGTCGGTGCCCACGTTCCCAGCGGCGATCTGGGCCATGCGGTCCCTTGCGCCGACTCGGCTGCGGCTTGCGGGCGCTATCGCCGGATTGCTCGCGAGTTCGACGGCGACGATCGTCTATTGCCTGCATTGCCCTGAAATGAGCCCGGCGTTCTGGGGCGTGTGGTATGCGATCGGCATGGCGCTGCCGGCGCTCGTCGGGGCGTGGCTGGGACCGCGGCTTCTGCGCTGGTAGCCCGGTTTCGGCGAAAGCGCCGTGACACGGTTCTGGCTTTCGCCGGATCCCGTTAGCGTGTCGGTCTGTTGGCGTTGCCCCTGTGCGGGGCGGCAGTCACTTTCTTTGCTGCTGCAAAGAAAGTAACCAAAGAAACAGCTATCCCCATCCAAAGTGCTTCACGCTGGCCGCGGCACAGGCGATCGATTTTGGCACGGCAGTAGCGAGTGCCCTCGTAGGCCACATCGGCCGTGGACCGCGCACGGTCTGTCGCATCGCGCCATAGAACACACTGGTTCAGCACCAAATGGCTCCGGCCCGCTGCGCGGCCGACTGGTCAATCGGGTCTGCACGTGCCTTCTTGCTAACACCTCCATCTCACTGTATTGGTGTTCCGTTGATTTCCCTTGCACACCCCACGGCAGCGCGTAGCGCTGTGCCGGAACTCTTTCGTGCTGAACCTGCACCCCAAAAGTTATGGCTCGTCAGACCGTGCGCGGTCCAAGCCCGGCTAGGCCTACGAGGGCACTCGCTACGGAGTGCCACGAACGAGGAGAAGAACACTCAAATTGCGTGTGACCGTGGGCGGCTCGAGCTGCTTTCTTTGGTTACTTTCTTTGCAGCAGCAAAGAAAGTGACTGCCGCCCCGCACAGGGGCAACGCTAATAAACCGACACGCCAACGGGATCCAGCGAAAACAAAAGCCTGCGAATCGCTGACCTATGATTGGTTAGTAGTCGGCCAAGCTCGGCACTCGTCAACATTCGGGGGACGCGTCGTCATGAAAGCAGATCGTCGATTCATCGCTGCACTCGTTTGCATCCTGATGGCGCTCGAAGGCGCGCGAGCGGCATCGCCGCAGCCCGCCTCCGGCGCCATGCCGGCCTCGGCGAGCAAGACCATGCCGCCCGCTGCAGTGCGTCAACTGAACCTGATGGTCAAGCCATGGACCGGCGACTTCGACGCCATGCTGGAGCGGCGCACGATCCGCTTTCTCGTCCCGTACAGCCGAACGCTCTATTTCAACGACAAGGGCCGCGAGCGCGGCCTGTCGGCTGAACTCGCGCGCGACTTCGAACGCTATATCAACAAGCGCTATGCCGATCGGCTCGGCAAACGGCCCGTCACGGTCTATCTGATTCCGACCACCCGCGACAAGCTTCTGACGAACCTGGTGGCCGGCCTCGGCGACATCTCCGCGGGCAATCTGACTGCGACGCCCGAACGGCAGAAAATCGTCGACTTCGTGGCGCCGAGCGACCGCCAGTCCGTGCGCGAAGTGGTCGTCACGGGCCCGAAGGCGCCGCCGCTCGCCACCCTGGACGACCTTGCGGGCAAGCAGGTCGACGTACGCAAGGCAACGAGCTACTACGACAGCCTGATGTCGCTCAACGACCGGTTCCGTGCAGCGGGAAAGCCCCCGATGCAGATCACCTTGCTGCCGGATGCGCTCGAAGACGAAGACAAGCTCGAGATGCTGAACGCGGGCGTGCTCGATATCGTGATCGTCGATGACTGGAAAGCGAAAATGTGGGCGCAGGTGCTGCCCCGCATCAAGGTGCGCGACGATCTCGCCGTTCGCACCGAGGGCTACGTCGGCTGGGCGTTCCGCAAGGACAGTCCACAACTCAAGGCGGCGGTCACCGACTTCTACGTGAGCTACGTGAAAAAGCTGGGCGTGGCGGCCTATCGCCAGGCCCAGTTCATGAAACAGATCAAGCAGATCTCCAACAACACCGACGACGCGGAACGCAAGCGCTTCGAGCAGACCCTCGCCCTGTTCGACAGGTACGGCAAACAGTACAGCTTCGATCCGCTGATGCTGGCCGCGCAGGGTTATCAGGAATCGCAGCTCAACCAGACTGCGCGCAGTCATGTCGGCGCGATCGGCATCATGCAGATCATGCCCGCCACCGGCAAGCAGATGGCGGTCGGCAGCATCTCCGTCACCGAGGCCAATATTCACGCGGGTGCGAAATACATGGATCAATTGATGACCCGCTATTTCTCCGATGCACACTTCAGCGACAGCGACCGGCCGCTCTTCGCGTTTGCGAGCTACAACGCCGGGCCCGGCAATATCGCCAAGATGCGCAAGGAAGCCGCCGCCCGCGGGCTCGATCCCGACAAGTGGTTCAACAATGTGGAGATCGTCGTGGCCGAGAAGATCGGCATCGAAACCACGACTTACGTGCGCAACATCTATAAATACTACGCAGCGTACAAGCTGATCGCCGACGCTCAGACAACCAAGGCGAAGGCAATGCAGAATATGCAGTCGCCGTGAGCGCGCGGTACGAAGCGGTGGACCGAACTTCAAAGGAGGCCAGGCATGGCGCAACTCGCGAGTCATCCGTTTACTGTCTTTGTCGTGTCGATCGTGATGATGTCGTTTGCCGCGTGGCTCGGCGCATCGGTCCTGCGTCGCGCCAAACCACTCGATGATGAAGCTCGCGACGACTTCGGCGTCGTGCAGTCCGCCGTGCTCACGCTGCTCGCGCTGGTGATCGGCTTCAGTCTGTCGATGGCGGTCGGCCGTTACGATCAGCGCAAGAACTTCGAGGAAGAAGAAGCCAACGCCATCGGCACCGAGTTCATTCGCGCCGACCTCTTGCCGGGCCCGGCCGCCGCCGATGTGCGCGCGCTCCTCGTCAAATATATCGACCAGCGCATTCAGTACTATCAGGTGCACGATGCGCAGCAACTCACGCAGATCGACGCCGCCACCACGCAGCTGGAGACCCAGCTCTGGGCGGCGGCCACGGCCGATGCCGCAGCGCTGCCGAACCCGCTCACGGCGCTCGTCGTCGCCGGCATGAACGATGTGATCAACACTCAGGGCTACACGCAGGCTGCGTGGAGGAATCGCATCCCGAGTGCCGCGTGGGCGTTGTTGATGGTTATCGGCCTGTTCGCCAACCTCCTCGTCGGCTACGGCGTACGAACTGCGACCGCGACACGCCGCTTTCTTCTGATCATGCCGATGGTGGTGTCGCTGTCGTTCATGCTGATCGCCGATATCGACAGTCCGCGCAACGGCATCATCCGCGTGGCGCCGCAAAATCTGATCAGCACGGCGCAATCGTTGCGACCCTGATCGACCGCGTCGGGTCTTCTAATCCGCCGGCGCGCGCAAAGGCGCAGCGGGAACGACGGTCTTGACGAGTCCGGTCTTGACGTCATACACCAGCCCCGACACGATCAGACCGTCCGGCAAATTCCTGTTCGCCCTGAGCGCGGCAACGTCCAGCGCGACCGCCTCGTATGGGTTGGTGATCGCGAGATCGGCGAGTGCGTCGGTTTCGACGTCGAGATGGTTCGCCAGCAAGGCCGGCGCATGCGCATGACAGCCGATGATCCCGCAATCGGTATGCTGAAGCAGCACGAGATTGCGCGCGCCGTCCGGGCGTCCGGCCGCCTTCGCGACGACAGCCAGGATGGCCAGCGTTTCGAGCAGCGGCTTGTTGAGCCGGCCACCGACATTGCGGATCACCGCCGCTTCGCCTTGCTTCAGCCCCAGCACGCTCGCCGGATCGACCCGCGGATCGACGCAGCCGACGACCACCGTTCCCGTCGACGGCATCATCTTGAGTTCGGCCGAAAACGCGCTGTTGGCGAACGCCGCGTTGCGCTCGAGCATGACATCGTTGAAGTCCATTGCACTCACTCCAGGTTCGTGGGCACGTAGCCCGGTTCAGGCGGAGACTTCCAGGTTCACGGCCGGCACATGCAGCGTTCGTTCGATGACATGTGTCTTCGGCGCGCGATCGATCACGAGTCCGAGCACGTCCGGGCGGCTGTAGTGGCCGCGGGAATCCATCATGCGTTTGCGCTTGTCGATCTGCCAGAAGTCGAGATCCGCGATGATCTCGCCCTCTCCTTCACGCAAGGGCGCTCCGCCCATGAACTCTCCGTCCGGCGACACGATCGCAGTGAAGCAGCCACTCGAGATCGGGCCGATCTGCGTGGTGTTGGTATCCCGCAGAATCTGCTGTTGCTGCTCAGGGTTGAGCCATGCCGTTGCGTTCACGACGAAAGCTCCCGCTTCGAGCGCGTGCTGACGAATGTTGACGGAGATCTGCTCCGAGAAGAGATCGCCCGCGAATGAGCCCGGATACATCGCGGAATGGATTTCCTCGCCGTCAGCCATCAACGCGTAGCGCGCGAGCGGGTTGTAGTGCTCCCAGCACGCAAGCTGACCGACCCGGCCCACGGCCGTATCGATCGCGCGCAAGCCCGAGCCGTCGCCCATTCCCCAGACCATTCGCTCATGATAAGTCGGCGATAGCTTGCGACGGCGCTGCACCAGCGTGCCATCCGCATCGAACAGCAACTGGGTGTTGTAGAGCGTGCGGCCGTCGCGTTCGTTGACGCCGATCGACACCACCATGCCGGCCTGACGCGCGGCTTCACCGATCGCATCGGTCGTATCCGACGGAACCGTCACGGCCTGTTCGAGGAGCTTGTAATGCTCGGCCCCCATGGCGAACGGCGATTCGATAAACGAGAAATACGGGTAGTAAGGAACGATCGTTTCGGGGAAAGTCGCGAACTGCATGCCCTGCTTTCCGAGTTCCAGAATCTTGCGGACAACTTTTTCGACGGTACCTTCGCGGCTATAAAGAACGGGCGATATCTGGACGGCTGCGGCGCGGATGATTTTCGACATGTCGTCGTTTCCTGGCGGAGAAAGAAGTGCTTGTACCTTAGCTCCGCATGCCACTAGCATGTAGGTCGTTGTTGCCACCATTTGCGCCATCGGCCGCACGGGGGAATCGACTCGCGCGCCTGGCAGGAGCAGGTATGCATCAGATCGGCTTCATCGTGCCGCAGAGATTCCAGCTCATGAGCCTCGCGGCGCTCACGGCATTCGAACTCGCGAACATGCCGCCACGAGGTCCGTGCTACGAGATTCATCTGCTGTCGCCGCAGGGCGGCCCGCTCGAATCGTCGAGCGGAATGACGCTGCAAACCAGGGCATTCGGAGAGCCGGCATTCGATACGGTCATCGTGGGCTCGATCACGGAGCTCAGGATTCCTCCATTCGATCCGGCCTTGATCGCGTTCGTGAAGGAAGCCGCGAAAGCATCGCGACGCGTGGCTTCCATCTGCAGTGGCGCATTCGTGCTTGCCGAAGCGGGACTGCTGAATGGCCGGCGCGCGACCATGCATTGGGCGCACGCGTCCGAGTTCAGGGCACGCTTCCCGGATGTCGTAACGGAAGAAGACCGGATCTTCATCAATGACGGACCGATATGGACATCGGCGGGCATGACGGCCGGGATCGATCTCGCCCTGGCTCTGCTCGATAACGACCTCGGACCCGATGCCGCCAAACTGGTGGCCCGCCTTCTCGTCATGAACCAGCGGCGGCTGGGCGGACAAAAGCAGCACTCGGCCTTGCTCGATATGACGCCGAAGTCGGACCGGATCGAGTCGGTGCTCGGACACATACGACGCAACCTGCGCAATCCGCTCAGCATCGAGGAACTCGCGGACGTGGCCAATCTCAGCCCCCGGCAGTTCAGCCGCGCGTTTCTGGCGGAAACG
This sequence comes from Caballeronia sp. NK8, assembly GCF_018408855.1. GTDB lineage: Bacteria > Pseudomonadota > Gammaproteobacteria > Burkholderiales > Burkholderiaceae > Caballeronia. Next base: position 733,617 of record NZ_AP024324.1, read on the forward strand.
GGTCAGTCTCCGGCGAAGGCTGTCGAACAGCTTCGGCTGGAAGCCGCGAGATTCATGATCGAGCAAGGCCGCCATACGATCAACGTGGTCGCGCAGGAGACGGGCTTCGCGGACAGGGAGCGCATGCGCCGCGCGTTTGTGCGGACGTATGGCGTGCCCGCCGATGTCCTGAGAAGGAACGCGCGTCGGGAGAGCGCGGTTTCGGTCGAATGACAATCTCGACAGGACGATAACGATGTGTCGGAGCGTGTCAGAAACTATTTTTCAGGGATGCCAAGTTTCCACGCATCACCCCGCCAACGCACCGACCCGCTCGAAGATAGCACCGCGTGGCGCCGGTGGCTCGGCGATCGGCGCATAGGCGAGCTTGCGCGCTTCCTTCGCGCCGATGCCAAAGGCACGCATCAGCGCGAACATCGACTGCTCGGCGTAATCGGCGGGCGCATCGGCGGATAAAAGCGTTTCGATGCCGTACATGATCGAGCCAAGCGCGATATCGCGCGCGACGACCAGATCGGTCACGTCGAAGCGACCCGCATCCAGCGCCAGTTGCAGATCCCGCGTGAGGTACTCGTCGAGCAGGCGGCCGCGCGATCCCCGCTTCGTTCCCACCCGCGTAATGAACGCGCCCCACAGCGGATAGCGCGCCGCCATCCCCATGTAAAGACGCGAACCCACCACCACGCGTTGCGCCGGATCATCGATCGCGCGCACGAGCGGGTCGAGGATCGCGAGCACTTCATCGCTGCTTTCGCCCGCCACAGCCGACAGCAGTTCCGCGGTCGTGCGGAAGTAGTTGTAGAACGTCCCGCGCGCGACCCCCGCCGCGGCAATGAAATCGTCGATCGTCGGGGCATCCGCGCCCTTTTCCGCGAACACACCCAGCGCGCTTTCGATGAGACGGATGCGCGTCTTCTCCCGCCGCTGCGCTCCCACGCGGGTTCGGTGATTTTCGGTCGATTCTGTGTCTTCCATGGGCTATCCCGTTGATCTGGCTTGATTTTAGCAGCGCGTGCCGCGTGCGGGTTTGTCCTGAGTCGATTCATATTGACGATATTGTCAATATGCATAGAATTGGAACTGACACATTCGTCAATATGAGATTCACGCAAACCCGAGGCGTCGTGCCTTCGGGTCCACAGGAGGCAGATATGCGTTTCGTCAGTTTCGAAAAGAATGGCAAGGCAACCCTCGGCGTACGGGATGGCGATCACGTGCGCGTCGTCGGTGACGAGACACTGGAGTCGCTTCTCGCGCGCGGCGTTCGTCTCGATGAGTACGCCGCAACCCACGCGACGGAAGACAAGGTGCCTGCCGCCGGCCTGAAATACCTTCCGCCGCTGCAGAAACCGCCCAAGATTGTTTGCGTCGGTCTGAACTACGCCGACCACACCAAGGAAAGCAAGTACGAACAGCCCGACTACCCGACCCTGTTCCTGCGCGTCAACACCAGTCTGGTCGCGCACGAGCAACCGATGATCCGCCCAGGCGTCGGCGATTCGGCAGGCCTCGATTACGAAGGCGAAGTCGCGGTCGTGCTGGGCAAGGGCGGCCGTCACATCGCGAAAGAAGACGCGCTCTCGCATGTCGCGGGTTATGCGCTCTTCAACGATGGTTCCGTGCGCGAGTATCAGTTCAAGACGCCGCAGTGGACCGTCGGCAAGAATTTCGATGGCACGGGCGCATTCGGTCCCGATCTCGTCACCGCCGACGAACTGCCCGCCGGAGCGAAAGGCCTGTTGCTGGAGACGCGCGTGAACGGCGAAGTGGTCCAGTCGGCGAGCACCGACGACATGGTCTTCGACGTCGCGACGCTCATCAGTGTCATCAGCGAAGCCATCACCCTCGAAGCGGGCGATGTGATCGTGTCCGGCACGCCGTCGGGCATCGGCTGGGCGCGCACGCCGCGCCTTCTGATGAAAGCGGGCGACGTGTGCGAAGTGTCGGTCGAGAAAATCGGCACCCTGCGCAATGTCATCGCCGACGAAGCAGCGCGTTGATACCTCATCCACGAAGCCGGCCGCAGAGCCGGCGCTCATCGGACATGGAGACACGGTCATGAGCGACCCAGCCGTAGCATCCGCATGCGCAAGTGTTCACTCGATCGATCACTTTGCGCTCAACGTTCCCTCGCTCGCCGATGCAGAGCGATTCTTCAGCGCGTTCGGCCTCGATGTGACCGCGACAGCCGAAGCAATCGAGTTGCGCGCAGCCGACGGGCATCGCTGGGCGCGCATGCTCCCCGCGTCGGCAAAGTCGCTGGCGTATCTGAGTTTCAATTGCTTCGAAAACGATTTCGCGGCGATCCGCGAACAGGTTGAGGCGACAGGCGCGGACCTGATCGCATCGCCCGATCAAGGCTTCTGGTTCCGCGATCCGGACGGCAACCTGATTCAGGTCAAGGTCGGCCCGAAGACGACGCCATCCGGGAAGCAACCGTGCGTCGTCGCATCGAGTCACGCGGACGAGCGCGGCGCGCACACGCGTTCAGCCGCGCAAACCGTGCGGCCACGACGTCTCTCGCATGTGCTGCTGTTCTCGCCCGACGTTCTCCGTGCACTGGAGTTCTATGGCAAGGCACTCGGTCTGCGTCTGTCGGACAAGTCGCTCGACATCATCGCATTCACGCATGCGCCGCATGGCAGCGACCACCATCTGCTCGCGTTCGCCAAAAGCAGCGCGCGCGGCTGGCATCACGCGGCGTGGGACGTCGATGACGTGAACCTCGTCGGCCAAGGCGCCTCGCAGATGGCCGCGGCCGGCTTCACGAAGGGCTGGGGCACGGGCAGACACGTACTGGGTTCGAACTATTTCCACTACGTGCAGGACCCGTGGGGCTCGTTCTGCGAGTACTCCGCCGACATCGATTTCGTGTCTGCCGGCCAGACATGGCCCGCTGGCGACTTCGCGCCGGAAGACTCGCTCTATCTGTGGGGCCCGCCGGTCCCCGACGACTTCATCCATAACACCGAAGCAGGCGTCGTTTCACAAGACTGATCGCTTCACACCCATTGCATCGATTCGATGGCTGCCGGACTCATCCGGCGCCAGGGCACAACTCGCTCATTTTTCAGCAGGTGAACCGAAATGACAGATCAAACCATCCTCGACGTCGCGATTGTCGGATACGGACCGGTCGGGCAATCTCTTTCCATTCTTCTCGGAGAGCGCGGCTATCACGTGGCGGTCTTCGACCGCTGGCCTTCGCTGTATCCGCTTCCGCGTGCCGTCTTTCACGATCACGAGATCCGCCGCGTGTTTCATGCAATGGATCTTGGACAAGAGGTCCAGCGCATCTCGCAACCGTCCTCCAAATACCAGTGGTTCAACGCGGACTGGAAAACGCTCGTCGAGATCGACTGGTCCGCGGAATCGATCAGCGATGGGCCGGTGGGCTACCTTTTCAATCAGCCGTCGCTCGAAGCGCTGCTCGACAGCAAGGCCAAGTCAATACCGAATGTCTCGGTGCAACAGGGCTGGGAAGCGACCGGATTGCGGCAGTTGTCCGACTGCTGCGAACTGACCCTGCGCCGCGGCGCGATGGACGGCGCGATCTGGCAGCCGACCGGCGAGACGCAGACGGTGCGCGCGCGCTATGTCGTCGGGGCGGACGGGGCGAACAGCTTCGTTCGAAAGTCGCAAGGCATCGAGTTCGACGATCTCGGCTTTCAGGAAGACTGGCTCGTCATCGATCTGCAGCCGAACGATGGCGTGAAGCTCGACGTGCCCGACATCGGCCAGTGGTGCAATCCTGCGCGCCCGACGACGATGGTGCCGGGCGGCCCCGGCTACCGTCGCTGGGAGTTCATGCGTCTGCCGCACGAATCGATCGAAGACCTGCAAAAGCCGGAGAAAGTGTGGGAGCTGCTGTCGCCCTGGGTGACGCCGGAGAACGCGACGCTCGTGCGCCATGCCGTCTACAAGTTTCGCTCGCTGATCGCAAGAAACTGGCATAGCGGCCGCGTGGTGCTCGCTGGCGACGCTGCGCATCAAATGCCGCCGTTCATGGGGCAGGGCATGTGCTCCGGTATCCGCGACGCATGGAATCTCGCCTGGCGCTTCGACCTGATCCTGAAGGGCCTGGCTTCGGACCGGGTGCTCGAAGGCTATACGCCCGAACGTCGGCCGCAGGTGCGTGCCGTGATCGATGCGTCCATCGCGATGGGTCAGCTCGTGTGCATCTCCGACAAGGACGAAGCGGCCCGCCGCGACGAAGCGTATCTCGCAGGCGATGTGCCCGCGCTTGCGCCCTTCCCCGGCCTGACCGATGGCCTGATCTGCAAGGACCCCGCATTCGCCTGCGAGAGCGTGGCTGGCCTGCTGAGCGTTCACGGTCAGGTGAAGAACCTGGGCGAGGCAACCCGCTACGACGACACCATGCCCAACGGCTTTCACGTGATCGCGCTCGACGCGCATCCGAACCGGTACCTCGACGCGCAGGACAAGGCGGCGCTGGCGGCCATCGGCGGGCATTCGATCGGCATCACGAGCGACGCCGACAAAGCCGTCAAGGATCGCGTGCTGTTCGATGTCAGCGGCAAATACAAGCGGTTCTTCGACGAACACGGTGTCAAGGCCATCGTCGTGCGTCCCGACTACTACATCTTCGGCGGCGTGAAGACGCTCGAACAACTGCCGGCGTTGTTGAGCGATCTCGTGTCGCGGCTTTCGATCGACGAACACACGGAAGCGGCTCTTTCCTGAATCGAATAAGAACTGACTGGAGGAGAACATGAGAAAGACACTGTGCGCACTGGCTGTTGCATGCGCGCTCACGCCGCACGCTCACGCGCAAAGCAGCGTAACGCTGTTCGGCATTCTCGACGTCGGCGTGAGCTATGTGAGCAACGAGAACGGCAGCCACAATTTCAAGGCCGACGACTCGATCTGGACGCCCAGCCTCTGGGGCATGCGCGGCGTCGAAGATCTGGGCGGCGGTTACAAGGCCGTGTTCGAGCTCGCGTCGCAGTTCTCGGTGAACAGCGGCGCAGGCATCCCGGGACCGAACGCCGACTTCAACCGGCAGGCTTTCGTCGGGCTGTCGAAGGACGACATCGGAAGCATTACGTTCGGTCAGCAATACAACCTGATGGCGGATTTCCTTTTCTTTCCGCCTGCGAAACTGGACGGAGCCTTCACCTATGGCGGCCTCTACAACATGCGGCAGGGTCCGTTCGCCGCGCTCGGCATTCCCCAGAATCCCACCGGCTCGTTCGACTTCGATCAGACCGGCGGTACGTCGCGCGTGTCGAACTCGATCAAGCTCGTATCGGCCACTTTCGCGGGTTTGAGGCTCGGCGCGCTGTACGGCTTCGGCAATACGCCCGGTTCGTTTTCCGCGAACAACACGATTGGATTCGGCGTGAACTATGCGATCGGCGGCTTCGGCATCGCGGCGGCTTACAACGAAACGAAATACGCGGCACTGAACGACGGTCACGACGGGATTCGCAACTTCGGAGGCGGTCTCAGCCAGACCATCGGTGACGTGTATCTCAATGCGCTCTACACGAATACGCGCAATACGCTGACGGGAGGCGTCGTGCAGGCGGTTCAGGTCGGAGGGCTGTACACGTTCATGCCGGATATCCGTTTCGGCGCGAACTATCAGTACATGAAGGGCAACGCGCAGCTGAGCCACAACAGGGCACAGCAGGTCACCAGCGTCGCGCAGTATCTCCTGTCCAAGCGCACCACGTTGTACGCCGAAGCCGTCTACCAGTGGACGGGCGGCGATGTCGAAGGCGGACATAACGCCTGGATCAACGGTGCGGGACAGTCGAGCACCACGCATCAAATCATCGGCCGCCTCGGCCTGCAGACTATTTTCTGACACGCGCTTATCAATCTGGAGATTGCAAACATGGAATACAACACCGGTTCGAGGTGGGATACCGCCTATGAGTGGAAAGCCGTGGCCTTGCTGTCGCTGGGCTTTGGACTGGTCGGCATCGACCGGTTCATGATCATGCCGCTCTTTCCCGTCATGATGACGGAACTGCATCTCGACTATCAGGACCTCGGACACATCACCGGCGCGCTCGCCGTCGCGTGGGGCGTGTCGGCGATGTTCATGGGCAACCTGTCCGACCGCACGGGCCATCGCAAGGTCATCATTCCGGCGATCATCGCGTTCTCGCTGCTGGCGGGCCTGAGCGGTCTCGCGACGGGCGTCGCTTCCCTGATTCTGATTCGCGCGGTGATGGGCTTAGCCGAGGGCGCGTACACGCCTGCCAGCATCATCGCGACGCTCGACGCATCGAAGCCGACGCGCCACGGGCGCAATATCGGCATTCAGCAGATGGCGTTGCCGCTCTTCGGTCTGGGCATCGCGCCGATCCTCGTGACACAGTTGCTCAAAGTCTTGCCGTGGCACTGGATTTTCGCAGTCGTGTCGATTCCAGGTTTGCTGGTTGCTTACCTGATGTTCAAGGTGCTGCGCGACACGAAGGCTTCATCCGCTGCACAGCACACCGCCACACACGACGCCACCAGCCACAAGTGGACCGACGTCTTTCGCTACCGCAACATCTCTTTGAACATCGTCGGCATGCTGTGCTGGCTCACGTGCCTCGTCGTGCTGAGCGCGCTTTTCCCCAGCTATCTGATCGACTATCTTCATCTGAGCATGCAGCAGATGGGTTATGTGCTCTCGGCAATCGGTTTCGGCGGCACGCTCGGCACGCTCGTCATGCCCGCTCTCTCCGACAAGCTCGGCAGAAAGCCGGTCATGATCTTCTCCGTGATCGGCGCGGCGCTCTTTCTCCTTCTTCTCATGCGGACCGGTGCGAATCCGACGTTGCTGTTTACTTACCTTACGCTCACGCTGCTGTTCGTCTTCAGCATGATCACCCTGACGGTGGGGCCGTTGAGTGCGGAATCGGTGCCGGCGAAACTGATGTCGACGGCTTCGGGTCTGGTGGTCGGCATCGGAGAAGTGTTCGGTGGTGGACTCGCACCGGCGATCGCGGGTTATATCGCGAAGCACTTCGGCATTCAGTACATCATGCATCTCGGGCTCGCCGCGCTCGCGATCGGACTTGTCGTCGCGCTCTGCCTGAAAGAGACGGCACCGGCTCGGAAGCGCGTGCAGGCACCAGCCGTCGCATTGGACTGATGCACGATTTTCACCGTTACGTCGTATAAAGCGTGACCAGAAAGATGGTGAATCGATAGCCAAGAACGATCAGACCCGCCACCAGCGCCAATGCCACGGCCTGAACGACTCTTGCTTTACCGCGCGAGCCGAAGACGGGTTTGATCGCAAGAAAGATATAGCCTCCGCAGAAGCAGAGATTGACGACCGACAGAAGGTTGTCGATGAATGGCGAACTGAGTCCGAGTCCGCCCAGGCGAATATCGATAGCCGCGACGGCTAGCGCGAGCGAGAACACCAATAGCAGGAACGCGTAGAGATGGAGAGAGAAATAGACAAAGGTGACGAACGGTTTGCGCGAACGGAGAAAGATCATCCGCAACGACAAAGTGAACGGAACCACCATGAGAATGATCAGCGACTTGGCATTGAGCACCGCCGCACGATCGAACGTTGCCGTGTACTGCGCCACGTCCGTCCGCAATCTCGCGACGCGCTCCGCCGCCAGCGAGCGCGCCAGCGGACTCCAGTCCTGATGATAGAGATGAGACTCCAGCGTCGAGCCGAACACCTGCGTGTCGGTCAGGGACTGCAACGCGAAAAAGAACGCATTTGCGACCAGGAACAACTGGAACGGCGGCACGAAAGGCATGCGCTTTCCATTCAGATGCGCGACCGTCAGCTCGCCTGGATGACGCAGCAGAACCCAGAACGTACGCAGCAGTCGTCCGTCGATGCTCGTCGCCGCGTGCAGGACCTTCGCGCCGATCCCGCGCAACGTCAGATCGGGAGGCCGAAGCGGGCTTTCGCCGCACATCGGGCAAAAAGGTGTGGTGACATGATGGGCACACGTCGGACATATCCAGGGTTCGGTCGCAGGCATGATGTCCTCCATTGGACCGGTCGTACACCTACCCTTCATCGCTAGAGGCGCAATCCCCGGCTCTTGAGACGGTACACCAGTTGCGGCCGTGTGATGCCGAGCGTGCGCGCCGCCGCCGACAGATTGCCGTCGGCGCGCTGCACCGCGCTCCTGAGCAACGCGGTTTCGATGTCGTCGAGCGATGTAGGCTCGACATCGCCGCCGATTCCCAGCAGCAGGCTGTTGACCTTGCGCGTAACGCGCTCGACCTCGTCGCCACCCGCATCGTCCGCGCGTGCCGACAACGCGTGCGACGCCATCAGCGACCCATCGTCGCCGATGCCGAACGTCTCCGTCACGATGCTCTCGCCGCTCGTGAAGAGATGGCCGATATCGATCGCACCGCCGTCGTTGGCGAGAATCACGCCCCGCTCCACGATGTTCTCCAGCTCGCGGATATTCCCCGGCCAGCCGTAGTTCAGCAGTGCATCGAGTGCGCGCGGCGTGAAGCCGGTGACATCGCGCTCGTGCCGCTCGCGATATCTGCGCAGCATGTGATTGAGCAGGACCGGCAAATCCTCGCGGCGCTCGCGCAGTGAAGGCACGCGAATCGGGAACACGTTCAGCCGGAAGTACAGGTCCTCGCGAAAGCGCCCCGCGCGGATTTCATCGCGCAGATCGAGGTTCGTCGCGGCGACCACGCGCACATCGACGCGCTTCGTCTCCGTACCGCCCACGCGCTCGATCTCGCCCTCCTGCAGCGCACGCAGCAGCTTGCCTTGCGCGGTCATGCTGAGTATGCCGATCTCGTCGAGAAACAGCGTGCCGCCGTGCGCGCGCTCGAAGCGTCCGGGGCGGCTTTGCGTGGCATCGGTATAGCCGCCCTTGTCCACGCCGAAGAGTTCGGATTCGACCAGCGCCTCGGGAATCGCCGCGCAGTTCACCGCGACGAACGGGCCGTCGCCGCGCGCGCTGATCCGGTGCAGCGTGCGCGCGCACACTTCCTTGCCGACGCCGCTCTCGCCGAGGAACAGCACCGTCGCGCGGGTGCCCGCGACACGCTTGATCATGTGGCATACCGCGTTGAAGCCCGGCGATGCGCCGACCATGTTCACGTCGCCGAACGCGCCTTCGCTCGTCGCGCCCGATGCGGACAGTCCTTTGGTGAACGTCTGCGCCTGCATGAATCGCAGATCGTCGGCGGCTTCCTCGCCCCATTCCTCCACCGGCTTGCCGATGATGCGGCAATGCGGCTGGCCGAGCGCACGGCATTCCACTTCGCGGTAGAGAATCGGTCTTCCCATGAACACGCTCGTGTAACCGGCCGCATAGCCGAGCTGCGTCCAGCACACCGGCTCCGCGCCGATGCCGTAGATGCGTACGTGCTCCTCATCCTCCGCACAGTTTTTCCAGATGAATTCACCGTAGTACTGGCCGCGCTCGACATCGATCTCGAGGCGCACCGGCTCGACCATGGTCATGCCTTCGAGCATGTGCAATTGCGGCCCGACCGCGAACATTTCCGTGATGGTGTTCTCGGGGCGAACACGCCGCGCGAGCTCGGCATCGCGCGCGCCGGAGTTATAGCCCATGCGCGTGAGCAATCCGCGCGCGGCATCGATGCCGAGACTCTCGATCAACTCGCGGCGCATCGTGCCCATCGCGCCGGTATGCACGAGCAGCATGCGTTGTTCGTCGAGCCAGATGCGCCCGTCGCCGGGAGAGAAGTGCAGGCGCGACATCAGATCGGCGATGTCGGGATAGCGAAGACTGTCGACGGGACCGCCCTTGGGCGCCACCATCGACAGGCCTTCCTGCTCGTTCGAAGGCGCTTTCTCGCGGCGTGGCATTGCGCGTGTCTCCTGCCGTGGGGATGTTTTCATGGCACCACGATAGGCGATGTGCGCGTGCCGCGCAATGCCGTGGCGTCGTCATCACGCGCGGTACTAGTGTGATCCCTGATGCGGATTTGATCGAATCGCCGCGCGGCGAATCACGCGCTTTTCGAGCATTTCATCAACTCGATTCCGTTCGTGGTCGCACGCCGCCGCGTGCCCGCGCAGACACGGCAATGCCGCGAAAGCCGCGCCCCATGCGGCTATCGCCGCGATCGCGGCCGCCGATCCTTTCGCCTGCAACGATCGACTGGCATGCCTGTTGCCTTATAGGGAGCGCACACCGGTTCTAGATCAAATCGTTCATCGATCCAGGCCGGCGGCGAACACAAGACCCAAGGAGACAGCGATGCAATTGCCCGCCTATGCGCGGCCACCGCGCGCATTCGACATCACCCGGCGCTTCGTGCGCTTCAGGGAGCAGCGCGACGATGGCTTCGTCGAGTTCGACTTCTCTATCGGCGATCCGGCGCTGAGCGTCGAGCTGGTGATGCCGCTGCGCGAATACCAGTCGTTCTGCCGCGCGAATCGCGTGATCCATCTGACACGCGACGAAGGCGCGCAGCTCGATCTTGATCAGTCGAAGTGGCGTTACGGACAGCCCGGACTCTCTGAATGATTTCCGAACCGAAGGAGTGACGAATGCAGATCGACATCAAGACTTCAGCAGTCGAGCAGGTGCGGCAGACCTTCTCGCATGTCGCGCGCCGGCTCGGCGCGGACAAGCCCGCGTCGCGTTATCAGGAAGCGACATTCGACCTTCAGCCCGAGGTCAATTTTCATTATCGCCCGCTGTGGCAGCCGGAGTTCGAGCTGTACGACAAAGGCCGCACGGCAATCGTGATGAACGACTGGTATGCGTTCAAGGACCCGCGCCAGTACTACTACGGCGCGTACACGACCACGCGTGCGAAGCAGCAGGAGACGATGGAGAAGAACCTCGAGTTCGTCGCGAAGCGCCGTCTGCTCACCGATCTCTCCGACGAAGCAAAGGCGCATATCGCCACGCTCATGGTGCCGCTGCGTCACGTCGAATGGGCGGCGAACACCAACAACTGCTTCGTGACCGCTTACGGCTGGGGCACGGCCATCACGCAGGCGACGATGTTCCATTGCATGGACCGGCTCGGCATCGCGCAGTATCTGTCGCGCATCGGGCTTGCGCTCGACGGCAATCAGGGCACGTCGCTCGTGGAAGGCAAGCAACGCTGGCTCGACGATCCGATGTGGCAGGGACTGCGCCGCGTCGTCGAAGACACGATGGTCGTGAAGGACTGGTTCGAAACCTTCGTCGCGCAGAACGTCGTGCTCGATGGCCTGCTCTATCCGCTCGTGTACCGGCACATCGATGAGCGCATCGCGCGTCTGCACGGTCCCGGACTCGGCATGCTCAACGAGTTCGCGAGCGCATGGTTCGACGAGACGAGCCGCTGGGTCGACGCGACCATCAAGACCGCCGCCGCGCAATCGCCGGCCAACGCTGCCTTGCTCGCGCAATGGACCACGAAGTGGCGCGGCGCGGTGCTCGACGCGTTGAAGCCGCTCGCCATCGTTGGTCTCGATGACGACGCGCATCACGCGCTCGAAGCGATCGCGCAGGCGTTCGACGCGCGCATGGCGAAACAGGGCGTGGAGGTGAGCCATGGCTGATTCCGTATTCATCGCGTTGCAGGCCAACGACGATTCGCGGCCGATCATCGAAGCGATCGAAGCGGACAACCCGCACGCTGTCGTCAGTCATTTTCCGGCGATGGTCAAGATCGACGCGGTCGGCAGGCTCGTGATCAGGCGCGAGTCGATCGAAGCGATCGTCGGCCGCGACTTCGACCTGCGCGAACTGCAACTGAATCTGATCTCGCTCGGCGGCAACATCGACGAAACCGACGACGAATTCATCCTCGAATGGACAGCCTGAGCGGCGACTTAAGGACTAAAGGAGACAGGCAAATGAGCACACAACCGAACACGCCGAAGAAGCTGAGCATCAAGGAAAACTACGCGATGCTCACGCGCGGCCTCGGCTGGGACACCACCTATCAGCCGATGGACGAAGTTTTCCCCTACGACCGCTTCGAAGGCATCAAGGTGCACGACTGGGACAAGTGGGAAGACCCGTTCCGTCTCACGATGGACGCGTACTGGAAGTATCAGGGCGAAAAGGAGCGCAAGCTCTACGCGATCATCGACGCGTTCCAGCAGAACAACGGCCAGTTCAACGTCACCGATCCGCGCTATATCAACGCGCTCAAGCTCTTTCTGACCGGCGTGAGCCCGCTCGAATATGCGGCGCATCGCGGTTTCGCGCTCGCGGGCCGCAACTTTCGCGGCGCGGGCGCGCGCATCGCGTGCCAGATGCAGGCGATCGATGAACTGCGTCATGCGCAGACGCAGGTGCATACGATCAGCCACTACAACAAGTACTTCAACGGCTTTCACGACTTCAGGCACATGCACGACCGCGTGTGGTACCTCTCCGTGCCGAAGTCGTACTTCGAGGACGCGATGAGCGCCGGCCCGTTCGAGTTCGTGACGGCCATCTCGTTCTCGTTCGAATACGTGCTGACCAATCTGCTGTTCATGCCGTTCATGTCGGGCGCGGCGTTCAACGGCGACATGGCGACGGTCACGTTCGGTTTCTCCGCGCAGTCCGACGAATCGCGCCACATGACGCTCGGTCTCGAAGTCGTGAAGTTCCTGCTGGAGCAGGACCCAGGCAACGTGCCGATCATCCAGAAGTGGATCGACAAGTGGTTCTGGCGCGGCTATCGGCTGCTCACGCTCGTCGCGATGATGATGGACTACATGCTGCCCAAGCGGATCATGTCGTGGCAGGAAGCGTGGGAAACCTACTTCGAGAAGAATGGCGGCGCGCTCTTTCACGACCTCGAACGCTATGGCATTCGCATGCCGAAATATCACGACGTCGCGATGAAGGAGAAAGACCGCCTCTCGCACGAAGCGTGGGGCATCTTCTACAACTACACGCACGCGGCGGCGCTGCACACGTGGATTCCTTCCGACGATGAAATGCAGTGGCTCGCGCAAAAGTATCCGGCCACGTTCGACAAGCTGTATCGCCCGCGCCTCGAATACTGGCGCGATGAGCAGAAGGCCGGCCGCCGCTTCTACAACGACACGCTGCCGATGCTGTGTCAGACCTGCCAGATACCGATGGCCTTCACCGAGCCCGACGACCCGACCAAGATCTGTTATCGCGAGAGCGATTACCTCGGCAACAAGTTCCATTTCTGTTCCGACGGCTGCAAGGACATTTTCGACAACGAGCCCGAGAAATACGTGCAGGCCTGGATGCCCGTGCAGCAGATCTATCAGGGCAACTGCTTCCCCGAAGATGCCGATCCGGCCGCGCCGGACTTCGATCCGATGCGTGAAGTGCTGCGCTATTACCACATTCACGCAGGCGAAGATGGCCACGAGTTCGAGGACTCGCCCGATCGCGCGAACTGGCTGCGCTGGACCGGCAAGCCGAGCCACGGCGGCGAGGAAGCACCCGAAGCGAATCAGCAGGCCGCGTAACGCACAACACAGGAGACGAATCATGTCAGTCATCGCGCTGAAGAAAGGCTATAGAGGCGAGATCAGGGATCGCGTCGAGAACTATCGCGGCAAGCAGTTGCTCTTCGTCGGCTGGGAGGATCATCTGATGTTCTGCGCGCCGCATTGCATTCCAGTCGAAGCGGCCACGCCGTTCCGGGCACTCGTCGACGAGATGCTGCCGGCGATGTATGCCTCGCATCCGGACTGGTGCAAGGCCGATTTGCGCGCCGCCGAATGGTTCAGGTCGGGCCAGCCGTTCACGCCCGATTTCGATGCGACCATCGGCGAGAACGGTCTCGGCCACAAGGCGGTCATTCGTTTCCGCACGCCGGGATTGAACGGCATCGGCGGATCGTGCAGCTAGCAGGAGATGATGCGATGAGCTATCAACTGACCATCGAGCCGATCGGGCAGACCATCGAGATCGAGGACGAGCAGACCATACTCGACGCCTGCATGCGCGCGGGCGTATGGCTGCCGCATGCGTGCTGCCACGGCCTGTGCGCCACCTGCAAGGTGCAGGTGCTGGACGGCGAGATCGAGCACGGGCAGGCTTCGCCGTTCGCGCTGATGGACTTCGAGCGCGACGAGCGCAAGTGCCTCGCCTGCTGTGCGACCGCGCAATCGGATCTGACGATCGAAGCCGATATCGACGAAGACGAGGACGCTCAGCACTTTCCCGTGCGCGACTACACCGGCCGCGTGAAGGAGATGATCGATCTCACGCCGACGATCAAAGGCATCTTCGTCGAACTGGACGGCGACGGCATCGAGTTTCAGGCTGGGCAGTACGTGAACGTGCACATACCGGGCGAGGACATGCCGCGCGCGTTTTCTCTGGCTGACAAGCCCGCGTCGCGCACGGTCATCGAGCTGAACGTGCGGCGGGTGCCCGGCGGCAAGGGCACGGGCTATCTGCACGAACGGATCGGCGCCGGCGACGAGATCCGCTTCAGCGGTCCGTATGGGCGCTTCTTCGTGCGCAAGTCGGACGCGCAGCCGGTGATCCTGATCGCGGGCGGCTCGGGCCTGTCGAGTCCGAAATCGATGCTGATCGACATGCTCGAAGAGAACGACGCGCGCAAGATCACGCTCGTCTATGGCGCGCGCAATCGCGCGGAGCTCTACTACCACGAGCTGTTTCTGCAACTCGAACGCGAGCACGCGAATTTCACCTACGTGCCGGCATTGTCCGATGAAGCGGCGGATTCGCCATGGCAAGGTTTTCGCGGCTATGTGCACGACGCGGCGAAGGCGCATTTCGACAACGTCTTTCGCGGACACAAGGCGTATCTGTGCGGGCCGCCCGTGATGATCGAAGCGGCGATCCGCACGCTGATGCAGGGTCAGCTATTCGAGCGCGATATCTATACGGAGAAGTTTCTCACCAGCGCGGACGGCGCCGAGGCGCTCGCGAAAAGTCCGCTGTTCAAATCGATCTGAATACATACGGAGACAAGCCATGAACCACGATACGATCGACGCCCTCTTGCAAACGATCAACGACAGCGCGACGAGCGAAGGCAATCCGCGCACGAAGGCCATCGTCAACCGCGTCGTGCGGGATCTGTTTCATACGATCGAGGACCTCGATGTTACGCCGGACGAATTCTGGACCGCGCTCAATTTCCTGACCGAGACGGGCAAGCGCGGGGAATTCGGCCTGATCGCGGCGGGACTCGGCTTCGAACATTTTCTCGACCTGCGGCTCGACGATGCGGAGCAGAAGGCGGGCATGGAAGGCGGCACGCCGCGCACGATCGAAGGGCCGCTGTATGTCGCGGGCGCGCCCGAGTCGAATGGCCATGCGCGCATCGACGACGGCACGGATCCCGGCCAGACCCTCGTGATGCGCGGCCGCGTGCTGGGCGATGACGGCAAGCCGCTCGCGCACGCGCTGGTCGAGGTATGGCACGCGAATCATCTGGGCAACTACTCGTACTTCGACGCGTCGCAGCCCGCGTTTAATCTGCGCGGCTCGATCCGCGCCGATGCGCAAGGCCGCTACAGCTTCCGCAGCGTCGTGCCGGTGGGATACAGCGTGCCGCCGGGCGGCAAGACCGAGCAGTTGCTCGATCAACTCGGGCGGCATGGACACCGGCCCGCGCATATCCACTTCTTCGTGTCGTCGCCGGGTTATCGCAAGCTGACGACGCAGATCAATATCGAAGACGATCCGTATCTGTGGGACGACTTCGCGTTCGCCACGCGCGACGGTCTCGTGCCCGAGCTCAAGAAGGCCGAGGGCGCGCAGGGCGAGCCTTACGGCGTGACAGGCAATTTCGCGCTGATCGACTTCGATTTCACGCTGTCGCGCGAACGCGGCGACGTGCCGACGACGCAAGTGCAGCGCGCACGCGCCGCGGCCTGAAGGGCGACGGCGTATTCATCGAGGCCGACGCAGAACCTGACCAAGATCGCCGAGAAAGCGTTCGATCGAGGCGTCATCCAGTTTGTAGTAGACCCAGTTCTTGATCTTCTTGGAGGTGACCAGCCCTGCGTTTGCAAGAGCCTGCATATGCGTGGTCACCGTCGGCTGGCTCAGACCGATCTTCTCCGTGATGACCCCGACGCAGACGCCGTCCTCGACGAGGTCGCCGTCCTGCTGCGGAGGGAAATGCTTCTGCGGATCGGTCAGCCAGATCAGAATCGTGAATCGGCGGCGGTTCGAAAGCGCGTTCAGGGCCTCATGCAGCCGCTTCTCATCCGCAGTGGTCGTTCTCTGCATAGGTCGGCGTTTCTCCTTGACACGTTGACGCATCGAATATAGAAATAGACCTATATTGATTTCAATCGATATAGGATAACCGGCCATGGAGACGGATGCAATCGCTTGCTCCGAAGCGGGTAGCGCCACGCGTGCAATCGGTATTGCTGTCGTTTTCACGCTCTACACGGCGGTCGCGTTCGGCTTCGGTATCTATCTCTTCGGTTTGATCGTCACCGCGATGCGGGAGAGCATCGCATTCGATTACGCCGCGATGGGTATTGCAACCGGGGGAGCACAGATTGCGTATCTCGTCGCGGCCCTGCTCTGTCCGCTTCTGACGAGGCGGTTTGGCGCGGGCTGGGTCATCGTGAGCGCTGTCGCTGCGTCGGGCCTGTTGCTGCTGGTCTTCGCGGGGATTCAGAACGTTCTGCAGGGCGCGGTCGTTATGGCCGGTCTCGGCGCGACAGCGGCCTGCATGATCGTTCCGACCGTCGGCGCGATTTCGACATCCGTCCCGTTTGCTTACCGGTCTCGCGTCAACGGGCTGGTATCGAGTGGCACGGCCTACGGCCAACTGGCCAACGCCATGCTCGTGCCGTGGCTTCTGACAGGCCACGGCTGGCGATCGGTATGGCTCGTGACGGGCGCGGTGTCGCTCACGGTCATGCTGCTCGGATTCGTGACGCTCCGATTGCTCGCCTCTCACGTATTCGTCCGTGACGTGTCGCCGGGTTCGATCGATGATCGCGGACCCAGCGAGTCAGGCCGAATCGTCACGGCGCGCAATCTGACCGTCTGGATACTGCTGGCGCTTGGTGGAGTGGTCTGCGGGCCGTGGCAAAACTATCTGTCGAGCTTTCTGACCGAAGAGCGTGGACGTTCACTGGAGACGATCGGACAGCTCTGGTCGATCATCGGCGTGACCGGGCTTTTCAGTGGATTTCTGGCTGGCGTGCTCGCGGACAAGGTCGGCGTGCGGATCGCGCTCATCGTCTCTTATGCCACGCTCGCCTTTTCAGCCATCCTGATCGCTTTTCAGACAGAACTCTGGCAGTTGCGCGCGGCTGCCGTTTGTTTCGGATGGTCGTTCTATGCCATCTACGGCCTTATTCCCGCTTATATCAGCAAGACCATCGAGCCTCAGTCGGCGACCAGGGTTTTCGCCGTCGCCAATGTTTTCCTCGGTTTGGGCACGACGTTGGGCAATGCCATCGGGGGACGTATTCCGGGTTGGTATGGATCGCTGCAGGGCGTGTTTATCGTCGCGTCGGTGCTCGCGTGCGTGGGTGGGGTCGTTACGTTGGTTCTGCAGGATGAACGGCGGCTGGGTTCTGGCTTGTGAGCATGGTCGGGCGGTGTTTTCTTTGGTGCTTGTGATCAGGGCCTGTCGTTGCGTTGGTCCGATCTTTGTTGTTGTTGCTATGTGCAGTTGTGGTGACGAAAGATGGCAATCGACCCTCTCCGGACCTTGAACGCGGCCTCACCTCTACGGCTGCTTCGATGTGTTTAACGGCCATCCACACATCCGAGTCCGCAGGCAATTCGTTGGCGGCTTTGCGCATGGTACGCTCATCGGGCAACCTGCCACATCGACCGCAACGAACAAAGAGAGGCCTGATGACCCGCGTGTTACTCCCGCTTGATCAACCGGAGGCGTGGCCCGCTCCACTGGTGTCTCTCCTAGGCGGCCTCCACGAATTGTTTCTTAACTGGCAGATCGCCCCGTGGAAAGTGAGCCCGCAGGACTATGACCGAGCGATCCTTGCCGTGGGCGATGCGCTCAGGCCGTATTCGATTACCGGCTGGCACTGCACCCGCATCACAGATGCCGAGATCGCGCAGATCGTCCGATCTGGCATGCAGTTGCCCAACGGTACGACGCTGCGCCGTCGTATCGATGCGCTGGTGGCGTCAGGGCAGTTGCCGAGCGACATTGGTGACCGCCTCGCAGCGGCCAATCAGGCTGACGAGACCAACCGCGCTGGCCGGCTGTGGTTCTGCTTTTTTCCGCCGCATCGGGCAGGCGAACATGGCATTGGGCGCTTTTTCCGCCACTGGGGCGGCGAGGCGCTTTATAACTCGCATGAGGGCAACCCGGTGACGTCACCGGTCCTGCGCGCGATCGGGACACCGTGTGTGATCGAAGCCGACGTGCCCGTTGCCTCACTCGTCCCCGGTGCCGGCCTTGCGATGAAGGCCGTTCGCATCTACCTTATTAGCCGCGGCTACGAGACGGATGAAACGATGGAGTACGAAGACAGAGGAGTGCAGTCCATAGCGGCGGACTGCGTCAGGCGGGTGAGCCGGTATCCCGAACGCGACTTCATGGAGCTCACCGGATGCGCGACCTGGCGACGTCCGCCCGTGTGACAAGGAGACGCTGTTCCAGAATAGGGTCGGCCTCTGCGAGCGCCGGTAGCGCGGCAAGGGTAAATGATCGCCGGGGTTCAGCCCTGCCCTTCCTCAGCGCTCGCCGCTTCGAGGTCCGGCCTAAGGATGTTCCAGTGCAAAGCGAGATCGAGGCGTTCGGCGTGGAATTCAACCAGCCCCATGTTTTCGACGGCGAGGATGATCAGGTGGATGGCAGCGGCATTGGCACATAAAAGCGTCGACGCCATGTCGGACGTGTCGGGACCGAAGAAGTAGACGTCCGGCTCACCATCGATGCCCTCTCTCATGTGGCGGACGAATGCACCCAGCGTCGCGTGTGCTCCGTTCCCGGACGTGAACCTGTACGAAAGTTCGTAGAGCAGCGTCAGATCCGATGCGTGTGCAAGCGTCGCAAGTTTCAGTGATCGCGGCCGTTCGTACCGCGCTTCGATCTCGGCCTTCCTCCTTCTGAAATCTTCCAGCCGCTCGTCGTTCGCGTCGTTTCCATTGAGTTCGAGAACCCTGTTACATACGCCGAGATCGTGCGCTGCATCGTCCTCGCGCAGGCGCTCGAGAGTTCCCGCGACCTTCACCAACCCGGCCGTGACGATTACAGACTCTGTGCACAGGCGCGCCAACGCGCGCGCTTCTGGTAGCGCTCCGCGCTCGGCCATCAGAATGCACCCCTGGAAAGCCCCCAACGCCCGCACGAACCCGGCAATGGCCCACTTCGCTTCCTCTGTGAGCCCGTCCAGAGCAAAGGCTTTCCGCATTCGCATTCCCATTTCGTTCGCGCGTTCTGCGAACTCGAAGGGCCCGGCATACAGTTCACGGGCTGCTGTCTGCCAGCACGTAAGATCGCCGGACAGGAAACCGACTTCATCAAAACTCGCCATAGCTTTCTCCGGTCATCGCACACAATGTCGCGCCAGCAGCCGGTCGAAGAACTCAGCAACGCATTGTTGAGCGTGTGTGCCGACCTTGCGCTGTTCCAGATCGACATCCAAGAATTCGTGCCCGCCGAAGCGGTAAACCTCGTACCCCATCAGCCGCAGCCGTCGGTCCTCCGCTACCATCTCGGCGTAGCGCTGTGCGTTCGCGATGAACCGATCCGGCGCGAGGGGATCCGGTACTGCGTAGTGGTGGCGGCCATCGACCTCGATCACAATGCGCACACCCTGCCCCAGCATCAGCAGAAAATCCATGCGCTGGCGCGCCAAGAACTGCTCGTCGCCGCGCTGGCGCCTAGTGTAGGGGTCGTAATGCAGATAGACCTGAGGAATCAGCGCCGGCAACCGGTCGCCAAGCGAGCCACCGAAGCGCTCGTAGTAACCGTGGAAAACGGCAAACTCACCCGCCGAGCGAGCACCGAGCACTGTCTGGCGCAGCCGTCGGAACAACTGCTCCTTCGCGATTGCCGGGTCGCTGATACCTTGAAGTTCGGCATACCAGTCCCGCAGGTCCTTCCAGAGCAGCAGTCCTGAACTGGGTAAGGGACGGTCGAAGACCAGCACCTTGTCGGCATGCTTGACGATCTCGACGTCGTTGTTCACAGCATCGCGAAAGACCAGTTCCGGCTTCTCGCCGATCGAGGCGAAGATTAGGTTCTTCATTGCTCCGGCGACGCCGGCCTGAGCCCGGACCACCCCGTAGATGGCGTACCCGGACTCAACGCTGGTTTGCCGAACCGTAAAGCCATCCCGCCTCAGTATCGCGCCAATCGCAGTGGCCAGCTCCGCCTGCTCTGCATCGCGGCGTGTCATGGGGTGCAGAAGCTTGGTCAGCAACGCAAAGAACCGCGTCTGGCTGCACGTCAGCGCGCCGCATTGCGTCAGCAACTCTTCGTGCGACCAGTCGTCGTTGCGCAAACAGTGCTGGACTATCTGCCCGTGCAGACTGGTGCGGCCGAGCACCCCTGTCGCATCGTCTTGGATGACCGAGACACCGAACACCTCTCTGAGGCCGTCAATCAGCGACAGTTCGCCGAACAGGGATGCCAAAGGATTGAGGGCCTTGAGTATGTCACGCCGGACCAAAGCACTCACTCGATGCTCGGCGTGGACTGTCATCTCGCTCACGGTGTCTGCGAGATCCTCCGATGGGTACTCGCGCAGCACCCGCGTTGACAAGCCGAGAAGGTCCGCCTCACTCCACGAGAGGATGCGTCGCCGGACGTACAGCCGCTTGCTGCTGAAAGCCTCCTGCGCATCGCCTTCCTCGACGGCCTTCTGAATTCCCATGCGGACACAGGCGTCCGGAACTTCATAGGCCTTGGCTGCGGCGACGGCCTGTGCGATCTGCTCCCTGAGCGTGTCGAGAGGAATGACCGCCTGCTTGACTAGTGACCCCTGCATTGCTTTTCCACGGCGTTACATGAGTTAACATTTTGACAGCTTTCGGAACGAAGCAGCTGCTCCACTGTCAGCTGTGCGGGTTGATCACTGACGGCTTCTGGCCAGATCCTGCCCGAAGCCGCACGCACTCAAACCATCGCCGACAGCCGCATTCGCGGAAAGCGAAACGTTCACAGCCCGGAGTCGGCAGCTATCACAGCGCGCTGGAGTGTGAGTCGTGGAGCGTTGAATAGTAAGTTGATACAACTCCGTCATCCATTGGTGACGCTCTAAAAGTCGGCATCGAATTGATGGAGCCCATACGCATTGCATTGCCTTCCGTCATCCGTTGAATAGTATGCATGCGCGTGCAAGTCACGACAGATCATCATCGTCGACTTTGAAAGCACACGAAAAGCCAAAGCCCCCCATTAATATGTGGCGCCGTTCATGCTGATGATGGCGGCCGGCTCGGCGATCATGATGACGCTGACCCACTATGCGACGGGCACCTCGCCGATCATCTTCGGTAGCGGCTACGTCACGATGGGAACCTGGTGGCGCGTCGGTTTTGTGATGTGTTTGATGGAGCTGCTGATCTTCGCGGTGGTCGGCAGCCTCTGGTGGAAGATGCTTGGCTTCTGGTGAACTTGATGGCCTGCTCGGCATCGCGTTTCGATACTATGGGTTTTATGAATTCCACAACGGAGAACAACGATGCATAGACGAAACTTCATGGTCAGGTCGACCGCGCTTCTCGCGCTTGGAGGGCTCGCGCTTTCTGGTTGCACCGCCAATCGAAACGCCGGAGCCGAACAGGCTGCGGGCGCGGCCGATCTACGGCGCTCCATCGACGCCGACGTCGATGGCACCCTTCAGCGCCTCTACGCCACCGTAGGCGGCTCACGCGAACTGGTGGCGAAAGCGAGCGGCGTGCTCGTGTTTCCTTCGGTGCTCCAGGCGGGCTTCGTCGTCGGCGCACAGTACGGAAAGGGATCGCTTCGTGTGGGTGGGCACACGGTCGGCTATTACAGCACGACTTCGGGCTCGCTCGGTCTGCAAGCGGGCGCGCAATCGAAGGCGCTGATCTTTCTGTTCATGACGCAGGACGCGCTCAACAAATTCCGCAATTCCGACGGCTGGTCGGCGGGGGCAGACGCTTCCGTGGCGCTGGTCAGGATGGGCGCAAACGGCCTGATCGACACGACCACCGCGACAAAACCGGTCGAGGCGTTTGTACGGACCAACGCAGGTTTGATGGCCGACGCCTCACTTCAGGGAACCAAGGTGTCTCGCCTGAGCGAGTGACCCCTTTCAGGGCGCCGTCGTGGCGGGGGACATACAGCCGGTCCCCTCGACGCCGCGCGCCCGGATGAGGCTACCGCTGTCTGAGGTGTATTGAAGCCGACCACCCTTCAATCCCCGCGCCCCTGCTCATACGCATAGGCATACCCAAGCAACGCCGCCTCATCCCACAAGCGGCCAACGAAGATCAACCCGAACGGCGAACCCGACGCGTAATACCCCGCCGGCACCGCAATCCCCGGCAGTCCCGCGATATTGATCTCGCCCACCGTCGTTTCCTGAATGGTCTCTTTTCCATGAAGCGCGGGCAGCTCGCAGCGCATCTGCGGAAAGACGAGCGCATCGAGCCGATGCCCATTCATGACGCTCTCGAAGATGCGCAGATAGCGCGCCTTCAGTTCGACGAATTCGGGCAAGTCGGGCGGCATCGACGGATCGGCCAGCGCTACCCTGAAGTCCGCGAGACTGTGCAGATAGTGCAGCACGCCGTCCGGTCCGAAAGGGTCGTCGTCCCTGGTCGCGTCGGCGAACGCCGCGAAGGTTTTCAGCGGCGCATGCTTGCCCAGGCGCGCCAGATACTTCTCGAGATCGTGCGGAATCGATTCGAGACCGCGCGCATCGAAGTTGTGAAGTGGATGGGTCGGCTTGCGCAATCCGGCGAATCCGGAGCCCTCGAACGGATCGTCGATCAGGGTTGCGCCGAGCGCGCGAAGTTCGCCCTTCACGCGCTCGTACAGCGTCGCGGCTTCATCGGAAAGCGGCTGGGCGCGCCATCCCGGGCCGTACAGGCCGATCCGCTTGCCGGCGAGCGCGTTCCGGTCCAGCCCCGCCGCATAGCCGCCTTCCGGCTGCCGGCCGACGCTCGCGAGCGTCTTCGGGTCCTCGCCCGAATATCCCGCGAGGATGTCGAGACACAGCGCAGCATCCCTGACATTCCGGGCGATCGGCCCGACCACATCGCGATTGCCCGACAGCGGCACAACACCGGCGTTCGGCACCAGCCCGATGGTCGGCTTGATGCCGACGAGGTCCTGCGCCGACGCCGGATTCTGGATCGATCCGCCGGTTTCTTCGGCGAGCCCGAGCACCGCCATGCCCGACGCCACCGCCGACGCCGTCCCCGCGCTGCTGCCGCCCGGTACGCGGTCCGGCATCACGACGTTGAACGTCGGTCCCGCCCAGCTATCGTTCGCATGCGTGCCGGTATGGCTCAACACCGGCACGTTCGTCTTGCCGAGCATGATCGCGCCCGCGCGCCGCATGCGCGCGACGACCGGTGCATCGCGTTCGGGCATCAGATCGATGCCGCCGGTCTTGCTGTACAGCTTCGCCCATCCCGCCGTGGTCGGAAAGCCGACCATGTCCATCGGATCCTTGATGACGACCGGCACGCCCGCGAGCGGCCCCAGCCGTTCGCCGGCAGCGCGTCGTGCGTCGATCGCGCGTGCATCGTCGATGGCCGCCGGGTTCAGGAAGATCAGCGCGTTGACCTTCGCGTTGTGGCGCGCGATCCGCTCGAAAGAGGCGCGCGCCAGTTGCTCGGCCGTGAACCTGCCGGTCCGAAAGCCCTCTTGCACGGTTTCGACGGTGAGCCCGTCCAGATCGATGTCCATCGCACTGCCTGTCGCCATTCGATGCTCCTGTGAAGTTGACCCGCGCCTCAGAGCTGCACGCCGCGCGTGAGCGCACCGTCGACCACGAAGTTCGCCCCGCTCACGAAACTCGCCGCCGGACTCGCGATGAACGCCACCGCGTTGGCGATTTCCTGCGGCCGGGCCATGCGTCCGGTCGGATTCAGCGCGAGCGCGCGCTCGAACAGCGCCGCATCGTTGTGCTCGATCCAGTCCCACACGCCGCCTTCGAAGTACACATTGCCGGGCGAGACCGTATTCGCGCGAATGCCCTTTGACGCCAACTGATTCGCGAGCCCCTGCATGTAATGCACGAGCGCGGCCTTGAACACGCCATACGGGCCCGCGGCGAAGTCGATCTCGCGTCCCGAAACGCTCGATATCGCGACGATCGACGCGGCCTTGCTCGCGGTGAGAAACGGCATGGCGGCATCGACGAGATTGACGGTGCCGAGCAGATCCGTCTCGAACTCCTTGCGCCACGATTCGATGTCGTTGCCGATGGCCAGCGCGCTCACATTGGCCACGACGATATCGAGCCCGCCCCAGTCCGCGCCGACGCGCCCGACCCACGCCTTCAGCGCGGCGCCATTCGACACGTCGACGGCCTCGCCCGATGCGCGCGCGCCGCCCAGTTCCGCCAGCGCGTTCGCGGTCGACTGCACGCTCGCCGCGTCGCGCGCGCAAATGGCGACATCCGCGCCTTCGGCGGCCAGCGTTCGCGCGATCGCGAGACCGATGCCCTTGGTGCCGCCGGTCACGATCGCCTTCAAGCCCTTCAAATGCAGGTCCATGTTCGTCGCTCCTGTGTCGATGGGATAACGCTGTGACGGCGCTCACTGCGGCTCGCGCCCGTCCTCCGGTGCCATGCCGCGGGCGATCTGCAGCACTTCGCCCGCCTGAATGACGGAGTGACAGATATCGTCGATGGTCACGCGCTTTTCCATTGCCTGCGCGCGCAGCATGTCGTACGCCTCGCGTTCGCTCACGCGATGCATGGTCATCAGAATGTTTTTGGCTTCCTGCAGATGCCGGCTGTCGAGCAGCTTCTGTTCGAGCTTGGCGATGCGCTGCGTATGCTGACGCAACCGCTTCGCGTGATACAGCGCCATTACCACGGTCGACAGCAGCCCCGACGCACGGATCGGCGTCGTGACGATGCCGTCCGCGCCCAGTTTGATGGCCTGATCGATGAAGGTCGGATTCTCATACGCCACCACGCAGATGACGGGCGGCGCATCCGGCCCGGACCACTCGCCCGCCGGCGCGCGTTCCTCCGGCAGCAGCGCGCGAAACACCAGATCGGTCCGGTCGGGCAGCGTGTCCTGCGGCGGCCAGCATCGCTCGACCTGAAAACCCATGCGCCGCAGATGATTCGTGAGCGTCAGGCCGTCGTCGTCGTCCGGATGGAAGACGACGACGCGCGCATTGCGCTCGAGGATGGAGCTCGTGAGACTACGCTGGCCTCTGTCCGCGCGCGCGCTCACGTCAGTAGTCCCGCGTGCTCAACTTCGTGACCCAGTCGCCGAGCGTCTGGCGCGTCATGTACGGATCGGGCCCGACGGCGAACTTAGATTCGCGCAGAATGGTGAACTGGCCATCCGCACTGGCGCGGCCAATGCGCGGATAGAGCGCCATGTGATGATTGACGGGATCGATTCGCACGCGGCCCTGCGGCGCCGCGAACTCCGAACCGAGCAGATGCGGCATGATGGTCCCGATTTCGTCCGAGCCCGCGCGCGCATACGCTTGCGCGAACATGTGCATCTGATAGTACGCGGCCTCCCAGTTCATGTCGGTGGGCGTATCCGCGCCGAAGCGCGCCTGATGATGCCGCACCGCGTGATGATTCTCCGGCGTATCGATGCTCTGGAAATACGGCGCGGCAGTGTAGTGCCCAGCCGCGATGCCGCGCTCCATCGCATGAATCTCGGTCTCGGAGGTATTCAGACTGCCGATCGGCATGCTGGCCGGATCGAAGTCCGCGTGTGCATAGGCATCGTAGAGATAAGGCACGGTCGCACCGATGACCGTGCTGAAGATCCAGTCCGGCGACTTGCGCCTGATGTCGGTGACGACCTGCGCGAACTGCTCGCGCGTGGCGTCGAGCGGCAGATAACGCTCGCCGAGAATCGCGCCTTCGGGATGTTGCAGCAGCAACTCCTGCATCGTTCGATTGCATTCGTACGGATAGACGTAGCGCGAACCGACGAAATAGACGCGCGCGCCGAACGTCTCCGTCATGAAGTCCGCGAGCTGCACGCCGTTCTGATTCGGCGACGCTCCGCTATAGATGATGTTGTCCGAATACTCGAAACCTTCGTACTGCTGGGAATAGATCAGCAGCCGGTTGTGCTTTTCGACGACGGGCAGCATTGCCTTGCGGCTGCTCGACGTATAACCGCCGAAGATGGTGTTGACGCCATCCTTCAGGATCAGGCGCTCGGCGAGCTCACGGAACGCGGCCGGGTCGGAGCCGGGGTCCAGATGAAGAGCGACGAGCTCCCGTCCGCCGATGCCGCCGCGCGCATTGATCTCCTCGATGGCGAGGCTCGCGCCGCGCCATTGAGACTGTTCGAGCAAGGCGGTCGAACCGCTCGTCGAGCAAAGCAGGCCCACTCGGATGGGATCGGACAAGGTCATTTCGTGACACGCTCTCGAATGCGCGCGGAGCGGCGCCCCGCGCTTTGATTCTTCTGACTGATGTGTACGCCACCGCGCTACTTGAGATACCGCTTGGCGACCATCGCGCCAACCGTATATTTTGGATCGACAAAATTACCGAGGCGCACACGGCCCACCTGGCTCAGCATCATGTACGCATCCCACTTGTCGAAGCCGTATTCCGCAGCCATCCACAGTACCAGTTCGCGATAGGCGATGCGCGTCGCGTCCTCCAGCGGCCGCGCGCTGCCGATGCTCATCAGTGCGTCCTCGTTCTCGAGCCGCGGCCAGTCGATCTTCCACTGCTTGATGAGATCGACGCGCACCGTCGTCGTGCTCTGATACTCGACGGCCGTGCCGCAGACTTCGCCATCGCCCTGACAGGCGTGTGCATCGCCGATGAAAAGCCGTCCGCCCGGCGAGCGCACCGGCAGATACGTGATGCTGCCCGGCCCCATGTCGGGCACGTCCATGTTGCCGCCGTGATTGTCGGGCGTGAGCGAGTTGATCGAATCGATCTCGGGCGAGAGACTCAACGTGCCGATATGCGGTTTGTAGGGCAGCGTGTTGCGTTTGCTCCAGTACACGTTCTCTTCGTCGATCCTGATCTTGCGCACCACTTCCGGCAGCGGCTCGTTGAGCAGCGCGGTGTAGTCGGTGCCGGTCAGCCCGCCGAAGTTCGGGATCATGCAGCAGAAGCCGTGCGGATCGTCGCCGCGCGGCGACATCTTCTCGATGTGCACCGCGATCACGTCGCCCTTCTCGGCGCCTTCGATCATGATCGGCCCGTTCTGCGGATTGAGGAACGGCACCTGCAGAACTTGCGACGGCTTGTCCGTTTCTTCCCTGATCTTGCCTTCGAACGCATCGCGCGTTTCGACCACGACGCGATCGCCCGGCTTGACGTGCAGCACGGGCTGCGAGTATGGGCCGATGGTGTAGTGATAAGTCTTCTGCATCTCCTCGGTGAGATGGTGCTCCACCGGCTCACGACCGGCGCCGACACCGCGCTTCATCATGATCGAATCTTCAAGCCATTTCATGTTCCGCTCTCCGTCACAGTGCCAGATACTGGCGAATCAGTTGTTCGTCCCCGAGTTGCGCGGGGCTCAGTGTCTCGACGATACGGCCCTTGTCCATCACGCAGCAGCGGGTCGCGATGCGCTCGACCATGCCGATGTCCTGCTCGACGAGCACCACGCCGATGCCCGTCTCGCGCGCGATCTGCTGCAGCGTCTCGCCGATCAGATCGACGATCGAGGGCTGAATGCCTTCCGACGGCTCGTCGAGCAGCAGCACCTTCGGCGAGCTGATGAGCGCACGCGCGATCGCCAGCTGCTGCTGTTCGCCGCCGCTCATGGTCCCGGCTTTCTGCTGGTAGCGCTTCTCAAGAATAGGAAAATAGCCGACGACTTTCTCCTTCATCCGCGCCGCCTGCGCGCGATTCGCCTGCGCGCCGACCTGCAGGTTTTCGGCGACCGTCAACGCACCGAAGATCTCGCGGCCCTGCGGCACGTAGCCCATGCCCTTTTGCGCGCGAACGTACGGTTTCTCGTGACCGATCGCCGTGCCGTCCAGGCCGATCGAACCGGCGTCGAGCCGGATGAGACCGATCAGCGCGCGCATCAGCGTGGTCTTGCCGACGCCGTTGCGCCCGATCAGCGCGAGCACCTCGCCCGGCCCGACGCCGAACGACACGCCATTGAGCACGCGCCCGCCACCGTAGCCCGCTTCCACACCCGACACTTCGAGCAACGCGCTCATTTCCGCTTCCCCAGATAGACTTCCGCGACATCGTCGCGTGCGAGGATCTCGTCGAGCGGGCCGTCGGCGAGCAGACGCCCGCCATGCAGCACCGTGACGCGCGAGGCGATCTGCCTGACGAAGGTCATGTCGTGCTCGACCACCATCATCGTGAGACCGGCTGCCGACAGACGCTTGATGAGTTCGCCCGTCGCATGCGTCTCCTCGACCGACATGCCCGCCACGGGTTCATCGAGAAACAGCAGCTTCGGGCGCAGCGACACGGCCATCGCGATTTCGAGCCACTGCTTCTTGCCGTGCGACAGATTGCGCGCCAGCACGTGCTCCTCGTGCTCCAGCATGAAGCGCCGCAGGAGTTCGTCGAGGCTTTCGGCGCGGTCGTCCTTCGCGCGATGCAGCGACAGTTGCAGGTGCTGACGCACGCTCAGGTCCGGGAACACGCCGGGAATCTGAAACTTGATGCTCATGCCCATGCGGATGCGTTCGTGCGGCAGCACATGACTCATGTCCTGGCCGAGGAACATCACGCTGCCTTCCGACGGCCGATGCTCACCCGTGATGAGCTTGAAGAACGTGCTCTTGCCCGCGCCGTTCGGTCCGATCACGCAGCGAATCTCGCCTGCGTCGATCCTGAAGTCGATCCCGTTGATCACATGCGCGCCGCCGAAATGCTTTTTGAGCCCGCGGGTTTCCAGCAGCGTGGTCATGACTTGCCCTCCTCTCGCTTGAGACACGCGCCCGCGTGACGCGCGCCGCCGTTCGCGCGGCCTTTCACGCGGCACGCCACGCGCCGCAGTTGCCGCGTGACGAACGGCAGCAGGCCTTCGGGCGCGGCCAGCACGACGATCAGCAGAATCGCGCCGAGCAGGATCAATGCATACTGGCTGCCGTACACCGCCAGATTCTGCGAGAGCCAGACGAGCAGCGCCGTGCCGAGAATGGTCCCGCCGATGCTCTTCCTGCCCGAGGTCGCGACCCAGATGACGGGCATCGCGGCGGCGGTGAGGCCCATCGTCGATGGCGTGATGTAGGCGCCCCAGATCGTGTACAGCGCGCCCGACAGGCCGCCCAGCGTGCAGCCGAGCACGAACACCAGCAACTGATGACGGCGGATATCGACGCCCAGCATCTCCGCGCGCTGCGGGTTCTCGCGTATGGCGATGAGCGTGAGCCCGAAGGTGCCGTCGAGCAGCTTGCGCATCGCGGCATAGACCGCGATCAGCAGCAGCAGCACGAGGTAATAGAAGCTCGCGTTCTCCAGCGTGAGCGGTCCGCCCGGCCAGGGAATCGTGAGTTGCGGCATGCCGCCCATGCCGTTGTAGCCGTTCAGCCGCGCTTCGCCGATCGCCCATTGCGGCCCGGCCGTCTGCGACATGAAGGTTTCGAGCACGAGCGTCACCGACAGCGTGACGATGCCGATGAACACGCCCTTGATCCGGCCATAGAAGATCATGTAGCCGATCAGCGCCGCGGCGACGACGCTCACCGCCAGTCCCGCGCCGAGGCCGAGCCATGACTGGAACCATGTGTCGCCGTAGTTCAGCGTGAAGATGCCGTAGCTGTAGCCCGACAGCCCGAAAAACGCGGTCTGTCCGAACGACAGAATGCCGCCGTAGCCCCACATCGCGGCGAGCCCGAGCGCGCTGAACGCCCACAGCAGACAGTAAGCGAGATTGCCGCTGGTATTCGCATCGACGACGAGGGGCAGGCACAGCGCCACGAGCCACGGCGCGTAACGCAGCGCGCGCGCCGGAGGTACCTTCGATTGCTTCACGTCTGCCTCCTAGCGCAAGCGGGTGAAGAGATTGCCGAGGCCCTGCGGCATCAGCCGGATCACGACGATGACCGTGACCAGCAGCCCGATCTGCCCGAACAACTGGCCATACGACGCCGTCAGCGCGGTCTGGATGATGGCGAGCACGCCGGCGGCCGGCGTTGTACCCGCGATGACGTTCGCGCCGCCGACGACCACCGACACGAACGCCTGCACGATGAAGTTGCTGCCCATCGTCGGGACCGCGGTCATGGTCGGCGCGTAGAGCGCGCCGGTGAGTCCGGCCAGGCCCGCGCCCAGCGCGAAGGTCAGCGTATAGAGCCGGTCCGTGCGCAGGCCGAGACATTGCGCGATGCTCGCGTTCTGGATCGTCGCGCGCGCGCAGACGCCGTAGTTCGTCTTGAAGAACAGCAGATAGAGCCCGAACAGGATCGCCAGCGCGATGACCGGCAGCACGGCGCGATACGTCGAGAACGAGTAGTCGCCGAGCGAGAACGACCCGAACGGCGTGCCGATGCCTTCGATCGACGGACCGGCCACGAGCAGCATCGTCTGCTGCACGATGAGACTGATCGCCCACGTCGCCACGACGGAATCGAACAGGCGGTCGTACAGGTGACGAATGACGAGCCGTTCGATGACCACGCCCGCGAGCGCCGCCGCGAACGCGCCGAGCAGCATCGCAAGCGGCAGCGGCACGCCGCGCTTGGCCGCGATGATCGTGACGTACGCACCGCACATGATGAACTCGCCATGCGCGAGATTGATGACGCCCATCATGCCGAAGATCACCGCGAGACCCAGCGCCGCGAGCACCAGATACGCGAAGTTGTCGCCGAACTGATAGATCAGCGAATAGAGAACCGATAAGGTGGCCATGCTTGCCCCACGTTCAGGAGACCGGCGCGCGCACGTGTCCGTTCGAGCGCGCGCCGGCCCGGATCAGGACTTCTTCGGCAGATTCGACGGCGTGTACTGACGGTGATCCGGCTTGTTCGGCAGATCGCAGCCGACCTTCCCGAGCCAGTACGGCTGCACGTCGTTCCAGACCTTCGGAATATCGACGGAGTGATCTTCCTTCACGTGCACGAGATAGATGGTGTGACTCGCGTGATGACTCTTCGGATCGATGCAGACCTTGCCTTGCGCGCCTTCCGTGCAGATGTCGCCGCTCTCGAGGGCCTTGCGCACTGCATCCTGATTCGTCGACTTGGCCTTTTCTACGGCGGCCTTGTAGAGATAGATGGCGTCGTAGGCGTTCGCCGCTTCCTGGTTGATATACGGTTCGTTCGGGAACTTCGCGTGGAAGCGCTTCTTGAAGTCGTTGCTCGCGGGCGAATCGACTTCCTCGACGTAGTTCGCCGTCACGTACATGTCCTTGAGCGCGGGCGGTTTGAAGCGTTTGTGCTCATACGCCTGACCGACGTTGACCGAACTCGCCATCGGCAGATTCAGATGCGCCGAAGCCTGCTGCTCGTAATACGACGCCTGATTCGCCCCGACCAGCAACGTGACCACGAAGTCCGGTTTCGCCTTCTGGATGTTCTGGATCGTCTGGCCGAACTGCGATACCGAGAGCGGAATGAATTCCTCGCCGACCATGGTGCCGCCGTTTTCCTTGACGATATTGCGCACCCATTCCGCGGAGATCTGCCCGAAGTTGTAGTCGGCGGCGATGGTGTACACCTTCTTGCCGTACTTCTGCATCATCCAGGGAATGAGCGTCGAGAATTGCTGCTCCGGCACCGCGCCGGTCACGAAGGTGTTCGTGTCACAGACACCGCCTTCGTACTGGTTGTCGTACCAGTAGAGCTGATGCGCGCGGTCCATGATCGGGCGGATCGCTTCGCGCGACGCGCTGGAGAAAGCGCCGAAGATCACATCCGGCTTGTCCGTCTGGACGAGACGCCGTGCAAGCTCCTGAAACTTGGTGTTGTCCGATTGCGTGTCGTAGGCGATCAGCGTCACGGGACGTCCGAGGATGCCGCCCTTCGCGTTGATCTCTTCGACCGCGAGCTGCGTGGCGTGGATCTTCGGTATGGTCGCCAGTGCGAAGTTACCCGAGGCGTCCTCCAGCAGGCCGATCTTCACGGGGTCGGCCGCGCTCGATGCGAGCGACGTCATTGCAAGTCCTGCGGTGAGGGCGAGACGCATCCAGCCCGACGGCTTCAGCAACATGCGGATTCTCCAGAGAAGTGAACGCTAGAACAGGGAAAATGCGGACAAAAAAAAGCCCCCTGACGAACCGGTGGTTCGTCAGGGGGCTTCTGTGCCGGATCCTCGGGCGGACGTCTTTGTCAGGCCTCGCGGGATGTGCAGAGTCTAAGGCGCCGTATTTTTATTTGTCAACGCCGGAAAAAAATCGCCGACGGCTTCTGGATCGTCCATTAGTCACAGGAGAAATTCGTTCGAAGTCCTGTTTGGGCGGCTCAGCATGCGCTGAAACTAGAACTTTCAACTCGAAAGCTCTATAACTTTAAGCATTGCTCAGCCATGGGTCTGTGACCGGGTGCGATATGAAAAGGCTCACGCGTCGTGCGAGCATGCGGATTGTTGCGCTTTCTGCAACCCTGCTGACGAGCACTATCGGATGGTCACAATCGATTCCAAAGCAGGGGCCGATAGATGTGACCTTTACGGCATTCTGGCGCGATGTAAAGGAGACGCCGGTCGGAACGGATAACGCCGTCTATCTATCCGAAGCGACCATGGGCTTCGCCGAGAACAGGAAGACACCGCTGATGCAGAACATCACCGCGCGCTGCGTCGAAGCGGGTTTCAGCGCGGGCGTTGCCAACGGATTCTGCGTCTTCACGGACAAGGATGGCGATAACTTCGTCGAGACCTTCAGTCACGCGGCGGGCACGCCTGCGGGAAAAGCGGTGCTGGGCTCGGGAACGGGCAAGTACAAGGGCATAAAGGGCGAACTCGACTGGCAGCAGGTACAGCAGCTTCCCGCCGAGAAGGGCTCGTACAACTTCGTCGGCAAGAAGACGGGCAATTATCGGATAGGCGCGGATTGATGCGCGCCTGATCACGAGCGGTTCAATTCGAATTCTTGAGTGTCCGGTCGAAGAACCCGATCATCTTCGACCATCCGCGCTCGGCGGCCACCGGATCGTAGACGGGAAAGTCCGGTTTCATCCAGCCATGCGATGCACCGGCATATGTCTCAGCGCAGTACCGCACGCCGGCCTGATCGAACGCGTTCTCGAGACGCCGCGCCATGGCTGGCGGATAGGTCTCGTCGCCTTCCGCCGCTGCGATATAGACTTCGGCTTTCAATTGCGGCGCATGGCGATGCGGGCTTCCGGGTGCGTCGGTCGCGAGGTTTCCGCCGTGAAAGCTGGCCACAGCGGCAAAGCGATCGGGATAGGTGCCCGCGGCGGCGATCGCCATGCCGCCACCCATGCAGAAGCCGACTGCACCTATCGGCTTGCGCTCGACATCGATACGCGTGTCGAGATAACCCAGAAGCGCTGCTGTATCCTCCGCCGCCTTTTCGTTGCTCGTGGTCGCCATCAATGGGCCGAGGATCGCTCGCACGTCGCCCTTGAACACTTCCACCGGATCAAAAGGACCATAAGCGCCGTACCGATAGAACAAGTCGGGCAGCAGAACGACATATCCGGTATCGGCAAGGCGCTGGGCCATGGCGAGTGCGGCAGGCCGGATGCCGCCCGCATCCATATAGAAAATGATGGCGGGCGAAGGTGTTGCCGCGCCGGACGTGAAAACATACACGGGGCACACGCCATCGCGAGTCGAAATATTCACGTTCTCATGGGTCATGTCTTTGTGCCTCTGGCATGGGGCCGCTTCATCGGTCACGCAGCATCGCTTGCGGTCAGCTCGCCGAACTGAAGCGCGGCAAGCCGCGCATACAGCGGCGAGCTTCGAAGCAATTCGGCGTGACGGCCTTGCGCGACGATTCGCCCGTGCTCCATCACGACGATGCGGTCGGCCTGCTGAACAGTGGCGAGCCGATGCGCGATGACCAGGGTCGTGCGATTCTGCGCGGCATTGTCCAGCGCAGTTTGCACCAGCCGTTCGCTTGCCGCATCGAGCGCGCTGGTGGCTTCGTCGAGCAGCAGGATGGGCGGATTCCTGAGGATGGCACGTGCGATCGCGATCCGCTGACGTTGTCCGCCGGACAGCCTCACGCCCCGCTCGCCAAGAAACGTGTCGTAGCCTTGCGGAAGCTCCTCGATGAAATCGGCGGCGGCGGCCATGTCGGCGGCGTGTCGCGCCTGCGCGAGCGTTGCCTCGGGCATGCCGTAACGAATGTTGTCGAGCACGCTTCCCGAAAAGATCACCGAGTCCTGCAACACGACACCGATCGCCCGACGCAATGCGTCGAGCGACATGTGCTGCGTCGGGACACCGTTGATCGAAATGCTTCCGGACTGCGGATCGTAAAACCGCAGCAGCAACTGGAACAGCGTGGTCTTGCCCGCGCCCGACGGCCCGACGAGCGCGACGTGTTCACCCGGACGCACATCGAACGAGAATGCAGACAACGCGCTGATGCCGGGACGGGACGGATAGGAGAAGCCGACCTCGTCGAAGCGTATGCCTTCGCCTGCTGGCGGCATCGGCACGGTCGTGCGGGCCTGCGTGACGGGCGAGCGCGCCGCCAGCAGATCCATGAGCCGGTCGGTGGCGCCGGCGGCGCGCTGCAGATCGCCCCATACTTCTGCGAGCGTCCCCACGGCGCCCGCCGTGAACACCGCATACAGGATGAACTGCGACAATTGACCCGCCGTCATGTGTCCGGCCAGGACCGCCTGCGCGCCGAGCCAGAGCACGAACACCATGGCGGCGAACACGAACACGACCCGTCGCCAGCAGGGCATTGCGCAATCCGAGAGAGAGGCTCGTGCCGACCACAGTCTGGATCAGCGTGGTATCGGTCGTGAGGCGCGACAGGACTTCTCCGGTTTGCGTGGTCTCGAAGAATTGCGGACTCATGCCCATGATGTGATCGTAGACCGCGCGCCGCAAATCGGCCGTCACCCGTTCGCCCAGCCACGAGACCCAGTAAAAGCGCAGCGCCGTCGCACCGGCGAGGATGAGCGAGATGACAAAAAGCCCGATGAAATAGCGATCGATATGGGTCCGGTCGCCGCTTGCGAAGCCGCGGTCGATCAGGTATCTGAACGCCATCGGCAGCGCCAGTGTCGCGCCCGCCGATGTCACGAGAGCCAGGAACGCGAGCGCCCAGCGCCCGGCGTACGGCCGCAGGAAAGGGACGAGGGCGAACAGAGGGCCAACGCGTGGAGCGGAGGCGGCGGAAGTCGGCATGGAATCGCGTGATGGTGGGGATCGGTCGATAGTACCAATCGCCGAGCGGAACTGCTGCCGGGCTACGCGGCCGGTCAGCCGTCCGTGGAAACCGTGACGTCTTCCCAGTCACTGATCTCGCGCTCCAGTGCCGACAGCTTCTCTCTCACGAGCCGGAGCGCATCGCTACCGAGCAAAAGATGCGCGGGAGGATGGTCCGCGACGATGGCGGCAAGCATCGCGCGCGCCGCCTTGCGGGGATCGCCCAGCTGCTTACCGCTTTTTTCCTCGCGCGCCTGGCGGATGGGATCGAAGACGGAATCGTAATCCGCGATCGACCGGGGCGTGCGCGTCATCGAGCGGCCCGCCCAGTCGGTGCGAAACGAACCCGGCGCGACGGCTGTCACGGCGATGCCGAACGGCTCGACTTCCTTGCCGAGCGCTTCGGAGACACCCTCCAGTGCGAACTTGCTTCCGCAATAGTAGGTAATCCCCGGCATGGTGATATGACCGCCCATCGACGTGATGTTCAGGATGCGGCCTTGTCTGCGCTTGCGCATGAACGGAATCACGGCCTTCATCATGGCGACGGCGCCGAACACGTTCACGTCGAACTGTCTGCGCATCTCGGACAAGGGCGATTCCTCCATGATGCCCTCGTGCCCGTAGCCGGCATTGTTGACCAGCACGTCGATGGGCCCGACGGACGCCTCGATTTCCGCCACGACGCCATCGATGGCATCGAAATCGGTCACGTCGAGCACACGCGCGAATGCGGCGTTCGCAGACAGGGACTCGAAGTCACGCTTTGCCTGATCGCTTCTCACGGTGCCGACGACCGTGTGCCCGGCTGCCAGCGCCTCTTGTGCGAGCGCACGGCCGAAACCGCTGCTGACGCCGGTAATGAGCAGAATCTTGCTGGATGCCATGGGAGCTTTTCCTCTCGAATGTTCACTGGAGAGTGCAGAATAGTATGGCGAAGGACGCTAGCCAAGCCACGATCCGCTAACTTTATTGCCTAAACCTATGAGCATGAAACGGGCGCACTCTGCGCCAAGCCGGAACCGCATGATCGCGCTGCTTCGCGCGATGGCGCCCGAGGAAGGCTACAACCTCACGGCGCTGCCGGGCGTTCGCATCCTGCGTTCTGACCGGCCGCTGTCGCGCACGCCGGTTCTCTACGATCCCGGCATCGTGATCGTCTGTCAGGGCCGCAAACGTGGTTATTTCGGCGATCAGACATATCTATACGACGAGCATCACTATCTCGCCGTGTCGGTGCCCGTTCCGTTCAGCATGGAAACCGACGCTAGCCAGAAGCGTCCGTTGCTCGCGCTTTACCTTCACCTGGATTTCACGCTGGCCGCCGAACTGGCGGCGCAGATCGATCGTGAAGGCGTGCCGGATTACGTGCAGGCGCCTCAAAGCATGATGTCGACACCGATGGACGACGCGATGCAGACCTCCGTGTTGCGCTTCCTCGAGGCGATGAGCCGGCCGCTCGAAGCCGCGATTCTCGGCCCGGGTCTGCTGCGCGAACTCTACTTTCGCGTTCTGACCGGAGCACAGGGCGGCTCGATGCGCGAAGCCTTGGCGATGCGAGGACAGTTCGGGCGAATCGGCAAATCGCTGCGCCTCATTCATGCCGGCTATGGGCAGCCGCTGGACGTGTCACAGTTGGCCGAAGAAGCCGGAATGAGCATCCCGAGCTTCCACAGCCATTTCAAGGCGATCACTCAGGTTTCGCCGATGCAGTATCTGAAGTCGACGCGCTTGCACCAGGCGCGTCTGTTGATGATCCGCCAGGACCTGACCGCCGAGGCAGCGAGCCTCGCCGTGGGTTATACGAGCGCATCGCAGTTCAACCGGGAATTCAAGAGGCTTTTTGGCTTGACGCCAGCGGCGGAGACGCGGCGGATGCGCGCAAGCTTCGCTATCCCTGCTCCGTTTGCTGATTCGGCGTATGTGTCATCTCATTGACGATACAGCGCGCGCGCAAAGCGAATCCCCATCGAGACCCAACGCCAGCGCCAGTTCGCGCGGCGAGCGAACGACCTGCGCTTCTGCGGGGAAAAGCGCGGCGCCTTCATCGTCGAACGGCCAGGCGAGCACCCGCATATGCGCGGCGATGGCGGCGCGCGCGCCCGTCGGGCTGTCTTCCACCGCGATCACTTCCTCGGGCGCGAGACGCAGCAGCCACGCCGCACGCTCGTACGGCTCGGGGCTCGGCTTGCCGTGGCGCACATCGTTGACGCTGATGGTGACGAGCGACGGCTCCTCGATGCCGAGCGCGCGCAGATTCGCTTCGAGCAGCATGCGCGATGCGTTCGACACGATCGCCTGCGTGATGCCCGCGGCCTTCGCGGCGCGATAGACCTCGAGCGCGCCGGGGCGCGGCACGAGCGCGGGCGCACCTTCGAGATAGGTCCTCGCGCGAAACGCGGACCAGTCGGCGTAATCGACCGACAAGCCGAAGCGCTCGCAACACAGCGCATGCACTTCACGCCCCGTCTTGCCGAAGACGAGCGGATGCATCTCCTCGCCCGCTTCCACGCCATGACGCGCGAGCGCCGCAATCAGCGTGCGCAAATGCAGCGACTCGCTTTCCGCGAGCGTACCGTCCATATCCCACAAAATGGCCTTGATCAAAGCTTGATTCATCCTTTCCGATTATTGCGTGTCGAGAATGTCCAGATAACTTCATCGACGTGATTATCACCGTACAGCCGTCTTGTCTGAGACATACCGCGCATATCTTATCGAAAGCAAGCGTCGCGCATTCGCATTCTTATGAAGCAGTAATGCTGCGTAACAAAGCGAGCTTCATACCCTCGATCAAACGTCTTGAAGCGCGTGATAGAGTCATCGACGGCTTCTTGCGCGGTTTTATTCCTTCTCGGGCGGCCTGCATTCGTCCGGCCTTACAACGCTCAACTATAAAGATATCGTCCTGGGTCATTACGCAGGGCGATCGGCTGACTGGAGGTTTAGTGCTTACCGCAGCGGTGGAATCCGTCCGAAGACGCTTGGGCGGCATGCATCAGGATCACAAGCGAATCGCGAGAAGCGCGTTCGTTCTCCTGATCTTCGTTCTCGCCGGCAAGTGCATAGGCGCATCGAAGGAAATGGCGATCGCCTACCGCTATGGAATCAATGGCACTGTCGATGCCTATCAGCTTGCTCTCACACTCGTCACCTGGCTGCCCACTCTGCTCACCAACGAGCTGAGCGTGCTGCTCGTGCCGGCCCTCGTCGCGCTTCGCAAGGATAAATCGCAACAGAACGGATTTCTCGGCGAACTCGAAGGCATGGGGTTCGTTATTTCCCTGGCGTTCTGCCTGCTGCTCTATCTTTCCTGGCCTTACATGGCCGAGCTCGTCGCCACGAGTCTGTCTCCGTCCACACGCGAGAGCGTCCGGCAGATGATCCTCGGCATGATTCCGGTCGGCGTGCTGACCTTCACCATCTGCATATCGGCGTCGCGGCTTCAGGCTTCGGGACGGCACATCAATACTCTGCTCGAATGCGTGCCGGCCATCGGCCTGCTGATTTTTGTGCTCGCCGCGCAAAACAGCGAGTCGATCATGCCGCTCGTGCTGGGCACGTCGATCGGCTTCGTGGTGCAGGCGGTATGGCTCAGGATATTGGCGCGGCGCGCGGACGGCGCGTCCGACATGCCGCGCGTCTCGATGAACGCGCCCCAGTGGCCGAAGACCATCCGCTCGATGGGCACGCTGATGGTCGGATCGGTGGTCGCCGGACTGTGGCTTCCGGTAGACCAGTACTTCATGGCGCAACAAGGCGATGGCGCGATCGCGACGCTCGGCTATGCGAACCGGCTGCTCTCGCTGCTGCTCAGCATGGGCGCGCTCGCCATCAGCCGCGCCACGCTGCCGATTCTGTCGGAGATCCTTTTTCAGGGCGATCACGTGCGCGCGCGCAGCACCGCGCTGAAGTGGTCGGGTGTCATGCTGACCGTAGGCTTGCTCGGCGCCTGCCTGGCCTATGTTCTCGCGCCGTACGCGATCAAGCTGCTGTTTCAGAAAGGCGCGTTCACCGCCGACGACACGCTCGCCGTCACCACCTTGTTCCGCTTCGGTCTGTTGCAGGTGCCGTTCTACTTCGGCATGTGCGTGCTCGTGCAGTTGTTCGCGAGCGAGATGCGCTATCGCACGATCTCCATCGTTTCGCTGCTGGGGTTCTCGGTCAAGGTGCTCTGCAATGTCCTGCTGGTGCGCCTGTATGGGGCGCAGGGCGTGCTGCTTGCGACCGGCGTCGGCGCTGCTTGCATACACGCGTGCTATATCTATCTGGCGAGATTTCGGCTTTCGCTTGCGAGTGGTCGGACAGGGATATAGGGGAACTCGCCTGCCCGATCGAGATGGGCGCCAAACCGAAAACAGTCTATATTCATCAGTCGATCAGACTATAACGGAGCGCCCCCATGCCTATCGCCGATCGCGTAAAGCCGCTCATCACGACGCGGAATGGCGAAGCGAAACTTGTCGTTCAGGATGCGCGGACCTGCGAAGCCACGCAGCAGACAATCGCGCTCCTGAAGATTCTCGAAATCGGCCAGAAGCGGATCGACCGCGGCGAATACGCCGACGGCGACGCATTCTTTGCGGAACTCGACCACCTCGACCGCCAGCGGAGACTCGCCTAGTGCAAGCCTCGCTGTCGAACCAACGCCCGCCCGCTCAAGCCACCTTGATCTTCGACGTCCTCGGAAACGCCGTCTTGCGCCAGTCTCCCGATTGCGGAATCGGCAGCCCAAGGTTCTCGCGCAGCGTGCCGCCCGTGTAGTCCTTGCGGAACAGCCCGCGCCGCTGCAGTTCTGGCACCACCATCCGCACGAAGTCCTCGTACGCGCCGGGCACGTGCGTCGGCGCGATCACGAAGCCATCGACGCCGCCCTCGACGAACCATTGCTCCATCTGATCCGCGACCGTCTTCGGCGTGCCGCAGAACACCGGAAACTCGTCGATGCGCGCGCGCTTGGAGAAGTCCACGAAATCGCGCACCGAAGGATTCTTCTTGCCCGACAGCGTCACCACGCGATCGCGGAAACCGGTCCAGCCGGAAATCGCGGCCATTTCGGCATCGCTGAACGGATCGTCGTAGCCGCGCTTCGAGAAGTCCGTGTTGAGCACTTCGCACAGCAGCGCGAGCGAATCGATCGGCTTCGCAAGCGCGTCGATGTACTCGCGCTCCTTCTGCGCGATCTCTTCCGACTCCGCGACGATCGTGTAGCATGCGGTCGAGATCTTCACCTCATCGGGATTGCGGCCTGCGTCGGCGAGCGCCTGTTTCATCTCCGCGTACTGCTTCTTGCCCACCGCGAGATTCGGATAGACGACGAAGATCAGATCCGCCCAGCGCGACGCGAACTGCCGCCCGCGCCCGCTCTGCCCCGCCTGGATCAGCACAGGATGTCCCTGCTGCGAGCGTGGCACGGTGAACGGACCGCGCGACTTGAAGAAGCGCCCTTCATGATCGAGACGATGCACTTTCGATGCATCCGCGAACCGGCCGCTTTCCTTGTCGAGAATCAGCGCGCCGTCTTCCCACGTGTCCCAGTGGCCCATCACGGTTTCGACGAACTCGTCGGCGCGGTCGTAACGCAGATCGTGTTCGAGATGCGCGCTCTCGCCAAAGTTCGCCGCTTCCGAATCGTTCAGCGACGTCACGACATTCCACGCGGCGCGTCCCTTGGTCATCAGATCGAGTGTGCCGAACGTGCGCGCAATATGGAACGGCTCGTAATACGTCGTCGAATACGTCGCGCCGAGGCCGATCTTCGACGTGACCATGCCCATCGCGGTGAGGATCGAGACCAGGTCCATCTTCACGGCGCGCACGCCGTTCTCGACCGTTTGCGCATGATCGTTGCCATAGATGTCGGGCATCGCGAGGCGGTCGTCGAAGAACGCCAGATGAAACTTGCCCTCTTCCAGCGTGCGCGCGATGCGCTGGTAATACTCGGGCGTCGTGAAGTCCTGCATCGCCGCGCTGTGCCGCCACGAGCCGGGATAGGTCGAGCAGTTCTGCGCCTGCAGAAAGCCGATCAGGGTCATTTGCTTTTTGGTCATTTCGATTTCCTTATGAAATTATTCTCAGACGCCGACCGATACTTCGTTGACGGTCGCGACGCTGTCGGACCTGCGAATCGGTGAGCGAGTCATGAGCAGGCTCACGAGCGCGCCGGCCAGTGCGAGCGCACCCGCGATATAAAACGCGTTGTTGTAGCTGTGCGTGATGGCGACCACATAGCCGGTGGCGATCGGCGCGATCATCGCGAACGAAGCGCCGCCCGTGATCAGCAGGCCCGTGCCGCGTCCCACTTCAGCCGACGACGGCAGCAAATCGCCGATCAGCGCGATGTTCATCGCGAGCGCCGCCTGCGCGCCGGTCAGCGACAGCGTGAACACGGCGACCATCACCCACATGTCATCGACGAAAGGCGTCGCGAGCACGACCGATGTCAGCAGCATCGACGCCGCCACCATGGTGCGCCGTCCGCCCTTGTTGATCGCTTCGACCGGCAGCAGACGATCGCTCAGCTTGCCGATCCCGAGCGCGAGAATCACCGAAAGCGCATACGGCAGCGCCGTGAAATAGCCGCTCGTCACGATGTCCAGATGCCGCTCCGTCTGCAGATAACTCGGCAGCCACGTGAGAAACAGAAACTGTGCGTACGAACCGAAGCCCTGCGTGATGAGCAGACCCCACACGCTCACCGATTTCAGCAGGTCGGGAATGGAGAGCGTCGGGCCGCTCGGCGCGTCGGGCATTCCGCCATTGCGCTCGCGCAGGATCAGCGCGCGCTCTTCGTCGTCGATGAAGCTCGCAAACTCGGGCTTCCTGAACCACTTGAGCCAGCAGACGAGCCAGATCGCGCCCGAGCTGCCGACCAGCACGAAGCCCGTGCGCCAGCCGAAGAGCTGCACCGCCCACGCGACGACCAGCGCACCGATCGCCGGCCCGGC
Organism: Caballeronia sp. NK8; assembly: GCF_018408855.1. Classification (GTDB taxonomy): domain Bacteria; phylum Pseudomonadota; class Gammaproteobacteria; order Burkholderiales; family Burkholderiaceae; genus Caballeronia. The sequence continues at coordinate 775,851 of NZ_AP024324.1, forward strand.
GTACGAGCCGCTGTTGAGCGTCGCCGCCGCGATGCCGCGTTCGCGCGCCGGCATCCATTCGCGGATCACCTTGCCGCCCGCCGGATACGACGACGCCTCGCCCGCGCCCATCACGAGACGCGTGACGAGGATCGACGCGTAGCTCCACGCGAAGCCCGTCGCGACGGTGGCGAGCGAGAAGATCGCCATGCCGATGGCGTTGACGTAGCGCGTGCCCCAGCGGTCGAGCGCGAGACCCCAGATAATCAGGCTCGCAAAGTACGTCCAGATGAACGACGACAACAGAAAGCCCATCTGGATCGGGCTGATGCCGAACTCGTGCGCGATCGGCTGCGCGGCGACCGACAGCGCGACGCGGTCGATGTAGTTGATGCTCGTGAGCGAAAACAGAAATATGTAGATGAAGATGCGGCGATTTCTCATGTGTCTCCTCCGAAAATCCGTGCGCGCGATCTCGCGCGCCGGATGGTCTTTGCCTGTACGGATGTCTGCAACGCTTCAGTCCGCTCGTTATGAAATCGCCTCCTCCGTCAACGTCTCGACGCCAAGCGCGTACACACGATTGGCCGTGCCCGCGAGCAGCGCGCGGCGCGCCGCCGCCGGATGACCGGCGCACATGATCTTGAATGCGTTCCACACCGACACGTAGTTGCAACTGCCCTTGTCGACGGGAAAATTGCTCTCGAACATGCAGCGTTGCGCGCCGAACAGATCGATGCAGGTACGCACATAAGGCGTCCAGCGCTCGACGAGTTCGAGGCAGCTTGCGGGTTTCGCGGCATCGGCGAAGGACAGGCCCGTGCGCGGCATGGCGAGGCCGCCGATCTTCACGATGACGTTCTCGTTCGACGCCACGCGCGCGAGCGACGTGCTCCATGCCTCGCGGACCAGCGCGCGCTGGCCCGCATACGGCCCGATGCCGAGCGGCCCGCCGCAGTGGTTCAGCACGATCGGCAGACGCGGATGACGGCGTGCGAGCGCGGCGGCCTGATCGAGTTGCGTGTGGTACACCCACAGATCGAGCACGAGGCCCATCTCCGTGAGGATCGCGCAGTAGCGGTCGAGTTCGGGCGAGCTGATCGTGTGTTCGTCGGGGCCATCGTGGGGCGCGGCGAATGCGGGATCGGCATGCCATGCGGCGCGCACGCGCACGCCGCGCATGCGCCCCTGCCCCGCGTCGATGTGCGCTTCGAGCACCGCCTGCGGATTCGCGACGAACGGATCGCCGTACGCGACGATGCCCTTTACGAGATTCGCATCGCCGTGCGGCAGACGCGCCGCGGCCTGCGCCTGCGCCACGGCGAAGCGCGTCTCGCCGACGGGCGCGAATCCGGCGGGCGCGTCGGCATCGAAATGCGCCTTGCATTCGACGAACACGCTCGCCAGCACGCGATGCCCCGCGCCCGCATCCGCGACGAACTCGGGCGCGTGATAGAACGCGCTCTCGACATCCCACAGATGATGATGCGGATCGATGACCGGCAACTCGGGCTCGACGGCCGGCTCGGCGACCTGCGCGAGCCACTCGGGCCGGATGCGCGGGAAATTGCTGTGTTCATACTTCGCGTCGAACATGCGCGCTCCCTATGCGGTCAACGGCCAGAAGCCGCCGAACTGCCCGCTCAGATAGATGAGCGGCGCCATCGGTTGCTGCGGCTCGATCTCGAGATGCTCCACCGCGCCGATCAGGATCGCGTGCGTGCCGTACTCGACCAGATCGTGCACGCGGCACGATATCGACGCGACGCTGCCATCGAGCGTCGGCATGCCGGCTTCGTTCATGCGCCACGCGCCGTTGGCGAAGCGCGCGTCGCCGTCCGGCTTGCGTGCGAACGCCGCGGCGAGGTCCGCATGCTGCTGCGTCAGCAGATTCACGCAGAAGCGCCCGCTCAGCACGAGCGCATCGAATGCCGACGCATGCCGGTTCACCGATACGACCAGCGCGGGCGGGTCCATCGTCAGCGACGTGACGGCCGTGACCGTCATGCCGTGACGCACGCCGTCCTGAACCGTGGAGACCAGCGCGACGCCGCCCGCGAGCCGGCGCATCGCCTGGCGAAACGAGCTCTGCAAGGTCTGCGCGTCGTCGGCACGCTCGACGCCGGGGCGCACCTGAAGTTCGGCTTCGCTCATCGCGTGTTCTCCAGCTTGATGGGAATCTCGATGTCGAGCATCGGCGCGTGCTGCTGCGAGCCATACACGTCCGTGTCGCCGATATCGCCCGATGAGACGAGGCGCGGCAAGGTCGCCTTGAACGCGCGCGCGGCGCGATACGGCGTGAACTGGACCTGCTCCGGCGTCACGCCATAGAGCCGCGCGAACAGCTCGGGCTTGAGCACGCCGGTCGCGGCGACGCGGTCGTAGATCTCGTCGGTTTCGAACACGATGTCGAGCGTGACCATGAACGGCCCCGCGTTCTTGCTGCGGCATACGCTCGCGAAATCCTTAATGGCTGGCATGACGGTCTCCAATGTCTTCGTAGCGGATCGGGAACAGCGAGAGCGCGTTCTCCGGTTCGAGCAGATGGCACACGGAAAAGCGGTAGACCTGACCGAGATCGAGGTCGGACGGCGAGAACGGGATCGCCATATTGCCTTCCTTGCACAGGCGCCCCGGAAACTCCGAGTGCAGGATCGTCGTGCGCGCGATGGCCAGCACGGCCTTCGCGGTGTCGCGATCCTCCGCGACCACTTCCGCGACGATCGCCGTTTCGTGCGAATGGCGTTCGGCGAGCGGCAAGGGCTCGCGTTCGCCCATCACGCCGTTCTGGCCGTAGACGCGAAAGTTCAGCGTGTAGGTATCGGATGGCGCACCGAACGCGGTCGCTTTCTCGTCGACGATTTCGCGCGAGCGCGCGAGGTAGCGGTCCATCTGCGCCTGCAGCACCGGATCGCGCGTCGCGCACAGCGTGATGACGCGATGCCCGCGCGCTTCGACGCCTTCGAGCTTCACCGTGTACTTCGCGGGACGCCAGCGCATGCCGGACACGCGCACGGCACGATCCGTCACCGCTTCGAAGGTGCATTCGGAGGTATCGAGCATGCCGCCCGGCTCGTGATGATGAATCGGGCTGCTGTTCTCGTGCAGCGCGAAGTACGCGACCGAACGCGGCGTGCAGGCCTGTTCGGGATGCATCGGTTCGAGCTCGACGTGATCCTCGCGGATCGTCGCGAGCAGACACCCTTCGCGCTTGGGCAAGGCCGGTTCCGCGCCGCATTCGAGCATCTTGCCGGCATACCAGCCGAGCGCGGGCGAGAAGCCGGCGCGGATCGCCATCGCGGCCCACGGCGCGGGATCGGTGCTGCGGCCCGATAGAATCACTTGCGCGCCCGCATCGAGGGCGGCGATGTACGGCTCCGGCCCCATCGCGCCGACCACGCGCACTGCTTGCTCGACGAGTTCGGGCGTCAGTGGCTGCAGACCATAGAGCGGCCGTGTCTTGCCGGCGTTCACGTGTTCGAGCAACACGTCCTTGGGCAATTCCGAGTTGATAACCGCGAGCTTGAATGACAGACTTTCTTCCTGCGCGATCTCCTTGACGATATCGACCATCATCTGCAGATGCGGATCGCCGCCCGCGCCGCCGCACGTGCTGACCACCACGGGAATGCCGAGCGGCACGGCGGCCGCGAGCATCAGGCGCATGTCGCGCTTGGTGGCCATGCGCGAGGTGAACGATTCGCCCGAGGCGAGATAGTACGGTCCCGGATCGGAACTGCCGCCATCGGCGCCGATGAGATGCGGCTTGCGCGCGAGACCCGCTTCGAACGCGCTTTGCGCGAAGCCGTAGCCGAGGATCGCTGTGGTGCTGAGCAATCTGAGTTCTTCCATTGCGCTCTTGTCTCCGTTGTGTTCGTGAATGGAATCAAGCGTAATCAGATGAGCCGCGAACTGCTCGCATACCTGTTATGCATCGCGGACGAAACCGTCCGACGCCAGAGGAGTCAGGCACGTGGAGTTGAAGCAGCTCAGGTATTTCATGGTCGTGGCGCGCGAGGGCAGCGTCTCGCGCGCCGCCGCGATCCTCGGCATCAGTCAGTCGATGCTCACGCGGCATATCCAGATGCTCGAACAGGAGCTGGGGCCGCCGCTGCTGTATCGGCATGGCCACGGCATGTCGCTCACCGAGGCGGGGCAGAAGTTCCTCGCGCGCGCGAGCGATATCCTCGAACGCAGCGACGAAGCCGTGAATCACATGCAGGCGATGCGCGCGGTGCCCGGCGGCACCGTGACGATGGGCATACCCCCGATGCTCGGCGACTTTCTGGTGGTGCCGCTCGTGCGGCGCTTTCGCGCGGAGTTTCCCGACGTGCGGCTGCGCATGCGCGAAGGTTTGAGCGGCTACATGCTCGAATGGCTGCTGAGCGGGCAACTGGATATCGGCGTGCTGTACAACATCGGACCGCACAGCACGATCAGCATCGAGCCGCTTTTGTCGGACGATCTGCTGCTGATCGGCCCGCCCGACGCAAGCGTGCTCGCCCGCGCGATGGAGCCGATCCGTTTCGCCGACGCCGTCGAGCTGCCGTGGATTCTCCCGGCGCGTCCGCATGGCATGCGTACGCTCGCCGAAGACGCCGCGACGGCGCGCTCGCTCACGCTCAACATCGCCTTCGAGATCGACGCGATGATGGCGGTCCTCGAACTCGTCGAAGCGGGTCAGGGCTTCTCGGTCGCGCCGTATGCAGCGGTGCGAAACCGGATCGAGCGGGGCACGCTGAAGGCGCGGCCGATCGTCGAGCCGGCGCTGCCGGGCGTGCTTTCCATTGCGTTCTCGCCGAAGAAGGAAGCGACGCTTGCGATGAAGGCGCTGTATCGCATCGTGCGGCAGGAGACGGATGCGCTCGTGCGGGCGGGGGTGTGGCGCTCGATCGTGTGAGGCGTATTGGCGACACGCTTTCACGCCGGGGGCGGGCGTCGCCGGATCCCGTGGACGTGTCGGTCTATTGGCGTTGCCCCAGTGCGGGGCGGCAGTCACTTTCTTTGCTGCTGCAAAGAAAGTGACCAGAGAAACAGCTATCCCCATCCAAAGTACTTCACGCCGGCCGCGGCACAGGCAATCAGTCTTGGCACAGCAGTAGCGAGTGCCCTCAAAGGCCAGAGCGGGCCTGGACCGCGCACGGTCTGCCGCATCGCGCCACAAAGCAAACTGGTTCAGCACGAAATGGCTCCCGCCCGCTTCGCGGCCGATGGGTCAATCGGGTCTGCATGCGCGTCCATATCAAGGTATCCATACCAATGGTTTCCCTTGCATATCCAACGGCAGCGCGTAGCGCTGTGCCGGAACCCTTTCGTGCTGAACCAGCGCGCTTAAACTACTAGCTTGTCAGACCGTGCGCGGCCCAAGCCCGATGGGGCCTACGAGGGCACTCGCTACAGAGCCCACGAACGACGAGAAGAACACCCAAATTGCGTATGACCGCGAGCGTCTCGAGCTGCTTTCTTTGGTTACTTTCTTTGCAGCAGCAAAGAAAGTGACTGTGTAGTGGTTCAGTATTCTTGGACACCGGTTAAGCAGTTTCCACCTTTAATTGCTCGAACTCGGCTGGCGGCATATGACTGGCAGCCGAGTGCAAGCGGTCCTGGTTGTAATACATCAAGATGTAATCCAGCACATCGGCGTGAGCCTCGGCATGATCACGGTATGCACGCTCACCAACGCACTCTCCTTTGAGCGTACAGAAAAAGCGTTCTACGACCGCGTTGTCCCAACAGTTTCCTCTACGGCTCATGCTCTGCACGATCTGGTGCTCCCTAAGAAACTGCTGGAACGTCAGACTCGCATAATTGCTTCCTTGGTCCGAGTGGAACATCAAGCCCGGTTCGGTACGCCGCGTTTGAAGTGCAACTTGTAACGCGCGAATCACCAAGAACGTGTCGCAGGAACCCGAGGTCGCCCAGCCAACTACACGTCGGGAATACAGATCGAGCACCACAGCCAGATACATCCAGCCTTGCTGCGTCCAGATATACGTCACATCGCCCGCCCAGAACCGGTTCGGAACCGTCACGGCGAACGCCCGATCCAGCCTGTTCTCAGCAATTGCCGATGTCTGCTCGCGCCGGACATATCGATGCGTGCGACGAACGCGAGCCTGCACACCGCCTTCGCGCATGAGTCGCCGCGCGCACTCGCGCCCCACTACATGACCTCGACGGCTCAATTCCTGTGACATGCGACGACTGCCATAGCTTTGCCGCATCTGCGCATGAATCGCCTGAACCTCGCGCACCAACTCCGCACGCGCCGATCGGCCCTTGTGCTGTCGCGCCTTCCAAGCGTAATAGCTGCTACGCGCCACGCCGACCACGCGACACACCACGGCTGCCGGATATGCCTTCTCCGCCTCCTGGATCACTTTGTATCGCGATCCAGTTCCTTGACAAAGAAGGCCGTGGACTTTTTTAGAATGTCGCGCTCCCGTTCAAGCTCAAGTACCCGCTTCTCCAACTCTCGAATCTTGCGCTGTTCGGCACTGCCGTCCTGAAGCCCGACGACCGGCGCACCCGCCACCGGTCGGCGATTGCCCATCCAGCGCCGCAACGCCGATTCACCAATGCCCAACGCCTTGGCGGCCTTGGTCACCGTGTAGCCTTGCTCCAGCACGAGCGCCACCGCCTCGCGCTTGAATTCCTCTGAGAACTCTCTTCTACCCATTTGACACCTCGCTGGTCGATCAAAGTCTACCTTTAGAGATGTCCAAGATTGTTAGACCACTACACTGCCGCCCCGCACAGGGGCAACACCAATAGACCGACACGCAAACGGGATCCGGCGAAGACCCGAACAAACCTACCCGGCCTTACGCATCGGCTCCCCATTCACCCCCGCAAACGCCTGCTTGCGCCAATCCCCGGCGTCCGGTCTCGCGAGGCCCAAATTCTCCCGCAACGTCGACCCGTCGTAATCCTTGCGAAACACCCCGCGCCGCTGCAACTCCGGCACCACCTGCCGCACAAAATCCTCATACCCGCCCGGCACATGCGTCGGCGAGATCACAAACCCATCGCAACCGCCTTCGACGAACCATTGCTCCATCTGATCCGCCACGGTCTTAGCCGTGCCCGCAAACACCGGAAACTCGTTCAACCGCGCACGATTCGAGAAATCGACAAAATCCCGTACCGACGGATTCTGCTTCCCCGACAACATCACCACGCGATCGCGAAAACCCGTCCACCCGGAGATAGCCTTCATCTCCGCGTCAGTGAACGGCGCGTCATAATCGCGCTTCGAGAAATCTGTGTTGAGCACTTCACACAGCAAGGTAAGCGAGTCGATCGGCTTCGCAAGCGAATCGATATATTCGCGTTGCTGCTGCGCGATTTCATCCGATTCGGCGACGACCGTATAACACGCAGTCGCGACCTTCACCTTCTCCGGATCGCGCCCCGCATCGAGCACCGATTGCCTGAGCTCCGCGCGCTGCTTCTTGCCCGCTGCAAGATTCGGATACACCACGAAAATCAACTCGCCCCATCGCGATGCAAACGCGCGGCCACGCCCGCTCTGCCCCGCCTGAATCAGCACCGGATGCCCCTGCTGCGAACGCGGCACGGTCAGCGGGCCACGCGAGCTGAAGTACGCGCCCTTGTGATCGAGCCGATGCACCTTGGCCGGATCGGCGAAGCGGCCGCTTTGCTTGTCGAGGATCAGCGCGTCGTCTTCCCACGAATCCCAGTGACCCATCACCGTTTCGAGGAACTCATCGGCGCGGTCATAACGCAGATCGTGCTCCAGATGCATCTCGCGGCCGAAGTTCGCGGCCTCCGAATCATTGAGCGACGTCACCACGTTCCACGCGACACGGCCCTTGGTCATCAGATCGAGTGTCGCGAAATGGCGCGCGACATGGTACGGCTCGTAGTACGTCGTCGAATAGGTCGCGCCGAGGCCGAGGTGCGTCGTGGCCATCGCCATCGCGGTGAGAATCGGCGACGGGTCCATCTTCACGGCGCGCACGCCATGCTCGACGGTTTGCGCGTGATCGTCGCCGTAGATATCGGGCATGGCGAGACGGTCGTCGAAGAACGCCAGGTGGAATTTGCCCTCTTCCAGCGTGCGCGCAATGCGCTGGTAATACTCCGGCGACATGAAGTCCTGCATCGCGCCGCCATGACGCCAGGAACCGGGATACGTCGAGCAGTTCTGAGCCTGCAAAAAGCCGATCAGCGTCATCTGACGCGAAGTGTCGTGTGCCATGTCGTCCATGCCTCCAGATGTCGGTATGGAGTCGATTATGTCGACGGCGCCGCGACGACACTATTTGCTTTATGGGATAGACTCATAGCCGATCCTGATAAAACCAACGGAGACTTCCCGTCATGGCGCCCGACAAGCCGGACGAGGGCCCGCACTCCGCAGCGCCACCGACGCTGCGCTTCGACCTCGTCGAACTGGAGACCTTTCTCGCCGTGGTCGAACTGGGCAGTTTCAGTTCCGCCGCCAGACGCCTGCACATCTCGCAGCCTTCCGTGACGGCCCGCGTGCAGCGCCTCGAATCGACCCTGAAGACGCGCCTGCTCGTGCGAACGACGCGTCACGTGGAGCCCACGCCCGCCGGCAAGCGTTTGCGCGAGCACGCCGAAATCGCGTTGCGCGAACTGCGCAAGCTGCTGCAGGAATTCCAGGCCGACGCCGAGGCCGCGCGCCTGCGCGTGGTGGTCGCCGCCACGCCGATGATCTCGGCCGTCATGCTGCCCTCGCTGATCCATTCGTTCTGCCAGCGCTATCCGGACGTGCAGATTCAACTGCGCGATCTGCAATACGAGGATGTCGTCGCGAAGATCGAAAGCAACGAGGCCGATCTCGCCGTGGTCGCCTTCGACAACGATTCGAGCAAGCTGAGCTTCGAAGCGCTGACCGAGGAGGACATGCTGGTCGTGGTGCCGAAGACACATCCGCTTGCGCAAGCCGGCGAGGTCACGCTGGAGCAGCTCGCGCAAATCCCGCTGATGCTGCTCGACCGCTACTCGATGCTGCGCGACCGGCTCGCCGATGAATTCACGAAGCGCGGCCTCACGCTGCGGCCGATGCATCACGCCGCCAATCTGAGCACGCTGCTCGGCATGGTGGACGCGGGGCTCGGCGCGACCTTCCTGCCGCGCTCGATGGCCCAGCGCTACGCGCGCGACACTCGCGCCACGCTGCGGGTCGCCGATGTGAGCCTGAGCCGCCGCTTCGGCATCCTGCGCGCGCGCGACGCCGACCTGAGCGCGGCCGCCTTGAGCTTCGTGCGGCACTTGCAGGCCAATTTCGGCGCGACGCTCGCGAGCGATGCGTCGCCGTCCTGATCCCCTATGAATGCGCGCATCTATCCGTTTCGCCGATCAATCGATCGCGACATCGAAATTGTTCTACGGAGCCCGCGACTCTAAACTCGGGTCATGGAGTGCTGATGCCATGCGCTCATCTCATACCGGAGACCTCTCATGACGCTCGAAAACAAACAGACTTTTCGTGACGCGCTTTCGGCTTTCCCGAGCGGCGTTACCATCGTCTCGACCACCGATGAACAAGGCCGTCACTGGGGCTTTACCGCCAGCTCGTTTTCGTCGGTGTCGATGGACCCGCCGCTCGTGCTCGTGTGCATCGCCAACAAGGCGGATTCGCACGCCGCGTTCGTCAACGCCCAACGCTATGCGATCAACATCCTGTCGCAAGAGCAGAAGGACGTCGCGATGCATTTTGCGCGCAAGGGCGTCGACAAGTTCGGCCCGCACGCGTTTCGCTACGGCACCGGCGACGACCCGCATCCGCCGATGCTGCCGGGCTCGATGGCCTCGCTCGTGTGCATCGCGCGCGACGTGCACGAAGCAGGCGATCATACTGTGCTGATCGGCGAGATCCAGGACGTCGAACTCGGCGACGCCACGCCGCTCGTCTACTACAACCGGGGTTTTCGCAACCTCGAACTCGAAACCGCAGATTCACTTATCTGAGCGCATCGCATGAACGCTTTCAGCTTCACCACGGTTCCTTCGCTCGTCGTCGATTACGGCGGCGCGCGGCGTCTCGGCGCGCTCTTGCGCGAGCGCTATCGCGACGAACGCCGGCTCGTGCTCGTCACCGACCGCTTCCTGAATGAGAGCGGCCTGATCGCGCCGGCGCTCGACAATCTCGCCATGCAAGGCTGGCAAGTCACGGTGATCGACGACGTCGTCGCCGATCCGCCCGATCACGTCGTGCTCGACGCCGCCGCGCGCGCGAAGGCGAGCGGCGCCGAAATCGTGCTGGGACTCGGCGGCGGCTCGTCGATGGACGTCGCCAAGCTGATCGCCGTGCTGTGCGCGTCGGCGCAACCGCTTGAAAAGATGTACGGCGTCGGCAACGTCGAAGGTCCGCGTCTGCCGCTCGTGCTGATGCCGACCACCGCGGGCACGGGCTCCGAAGTCACGGCCATTTCCATCGTGACGACGGGCGCGACCACGAAAAGCGGCGTCGTTTCGCCGGTTCTTTATCCCGATCTCGCGCTGCTCGACGCGGAACTCACGCTCGGCCTGCCGCCGCAAGCGACCGCCGCGACCGGCATCGACGCGATGGTGCATGCGATCGAGGCGTACACGTCGGCGCGTCTGAAGAATCCGCTCTCCGACATGCTCGCGAAGGAAGCGCTGCGTCTGTTGTATGCGAACCTGCTGCCCGCCTGTCGCGATGGCGGGAATCGCGCCGCGCGCGAAGCGATGCTGCTCGGCGCAACGCTCGCGGGCCAGGCGTTCTCGAATGCGCCGGTCGCCGCGGTGCACGCGCTCGCGTATCCGCTCGGCGGCCATTTCCATGTGCCGCATGGTCTGTCGAATGCGCTCGTGCTGATGCATGTGCTGCGCTTCAACGCGCCCGCCGCCGCCGCGCGCTATGCGGAGCTTGCAGATACGCTCGGCTGCGCCGCCGCCGGTGACAGCGCCGAAGCGAAGACCGAAGCCTTCATTCAGGCGATGCAGACGCTCGTGAACGAGACCGGGATTGCGCGCACGCTGCGCGAGGTGGGCGTGGAGGAATCGCATCTGCCGATGCTCGCCGCCGACGCGATGAAGCAGCAACGTCTGCTCATCAACAACCCGCGTGAGATGACCGAAGCGGCTGCGCTCGATATTTACAGGGCCGCGTTATGAACGGGACCGTGCGCATCGCATTCGTGCAGTCGTGCTGGCATCGCGAGATCGTGGATCAGTGCCGTCATGCGTTCGAGAACATCTGCGGTTCTTTCACGAGCATATGAGCGTGAAGGGACGGGAAGTGGCGAACGCGTGTGTCGAGACTCTGCAGGTGGCGATGATTGTTTGACGGGGGCTGCTCGATGTAAGGAAGGCATCCGGCTCCACGCAGGATGCTTTTTTATCGCCTCTATTCCACCCACCCACCGAACTGCGCAATCCTCTCCAGCGGCAACCGCGCGCGCGGCGCATGCTCGCGCTCCGCAAGCGCGGTCGGCAGCGACTGCGCATCGCCGTGATGCGCAACCGAAATCATGCTCAGCACCTCATAACGCCCAGGAATCGAAAACGCTTCCCGAAACGCATCCGCATCGAGGCCGCTCATCGAATGCGCTGCAAGACCCAGCGCATGCGCCTGCAAAAGCAGCGCCATCGCGGCCGCGCCGGCATCGTAGCCTGCGCTCGGATTCTCTGCGCCCTTGGCCGTGAGCGTGTCCGCGAGCACGGCGATCAGCACTTGTGCGTTCGCATTCCACGATTGATTGAAGGAGATGAGCGTGCCGAACGCACGCCCGAACGCCACGGGATCCGCGGCCTTCTCGAACACGACGAAGCGCCACGGCTGCGCGTTGAACGCGGATGGCGCCCAACGCGCCGCTTCGAGCATGGCGATCACATGCGCGTGTTCGACGGCACGGTCCGCATACGCGCGCGGACTCCAGCGCGCGGCGATCAGTGGATGAATGGCGATATCGGTCGGGGCTGGTCGATGGGTCATGACACGTCCGGATGCCGGAAATCGAAGCCGCCGGGCGTCTCATCGACATAACCGGCGTGCGGCGCCATGAAATGCCCCGGCAACAGCAGCGCGCGCCGCTCGCAGGTCTGCTCCAGAATCCTTCGGCGCGTCTCGGCGGACTGCTTCTGGTCGATGCAGCCGAAGCAGCTCCAGTGCGGATACTTCACCTGAATCGGATGATGCAGGATATCGCCGGTCATCACGGCGTGCGCGTCGTTCGACTTCAGCCAGATCGCGACATGCCCCGGCGTGTGCCCCGGCGCGGGTTCGAGCGACAGACAGTCCGCGATGTCGGCGTAGTCATCGACGATCAGCGCCTGCCCGGCCTCGATCACCGGCAACACGCTGTCCTTGTAGCCGAGAATGTGATGCCCCGTGGATTCCTTCGCGTAGCGGGCCGCCCAGTAGTCGTTCTCGATCTTCGAGAACACGTACTTCGCGTTGGGAAACGTCGGCACCCAGCGATCGCCGATGAGCCGCGTATTCCAGCCGATATGATCCGCATGCAGATGCGTGCAAAGCACGTAGTCGATCTGCTCGGGCGTGGCGCCCGCCGTAGCGAGGCGGTCGAGATACGGCGTCTGCAGATTGCACCAGTCGGGCCGGCCCGGGCGTTCCTTGTCGTTGCCGACGCAGCCATCGATCAGGATCTTGTGACGCCCGGTATCCAGCAGCCACGAGTGCATGCTGAGCAGCATGCGGCCCGTCGCGGGATCGTAGTGACCGGGCGCGATCCACGAGAGATTGTCCGCGACGTCTTGCGGCGTCGCCAGCGGAAAGAACTTCAGAAAGTCGAAGGACGTGTCGACGGTTTCCTGAACCAGCGTCGCCGTTACGTGGCCAATCTGGAATCGAATCACGATGCCTGCTCCCCCGACAATCCTGCTGCGACAGGCTGACGTTCCATGCGCGGCTCGCGGTTCGCGCCGTCCTCCAGCGCGGCAAGCTCGACGCCCGCCGCTTCGCGCAACGGCATGATGCCGAGCACGGAGATCACCGCGGCGAGCACGATATACGCGGCCAGCAACCAGTAACCGCCCGCCCACATCACGAACAGCGCGGCGAGGATCGGCGTCGGGCCGCTCCAGATCACGGTCGCGAGCTGATACGCCACCGACACGCCGCTATAGCGTATCGCAGCCGGATACTGCTCGCTGATCAGCGCGGGCTGCGCGGACAGCGTGCTGCCCAGACCGAAGACCATCGCGATCGTGATCGCCGTGACGATCACCGGATAGCTGCCCGTATCGAGCATCCTGAAGAACGGAAAGATGAACGCGCCGAGGAAGATCATGCCGCCCATGTACACCTTCTTGCGGCCGATGCGATCCGACAGCGCGCCGAAGAACGGCTGCGACAACAGTGTGAAGAACGAGCCGATCATCAGCGCGCGAATCGCGAGCGGCTTGCCGATATGCAGGTTCTGCGTCAGATAGACGAGCGCATAGACGGAGATCACGAAGAAGCTGGTGTTCTCGGCCGCCTGCGCCGCGACGATCTGCAGCGTGCGTTTCTTCTGGGTGGCGAGCACCGTGGCGATCGGCATCTTCTCGGCGGTGTGCGAGCGCTGCAGTTTCTGGAAGCTCGGCGACTCGGACACGCGGCGTCGAATGATGAAGCCCACCACGACGAGCAAGCCCGACAGCAGGAACGGCACGCGCCATCCCCAGGCCGCGAACTGCTCGGCGGTCGTGAGCGCGGTGGTCAGGGCCATCACGCCGGTCGACAGAATCAGCGCGGCGGAGATGCCCATCTGCGGCCACGCGCCGTAGAAGCCGCGTTTTTTCGCGGGCGAATGCTCGATCACCATCAGCGTCGCGCCGCCCCACTCGCCGCCTACCGCGAAGCCTTGCAGGAAGCGCAAGGTCGTGAGAAGAATCGGCGCGCCGAGGCCGATGCTCTCGTAAGTCGGCAACAGGCCGATCAGGAAGGTCACGCCGCCCATCATCAGCAGGCTCAGCACGAGCATCGCCTTGCGGCCAATGCGGTCGCCGTAATGGCCGAACACGATGCCGCCCACCGGGCGCGCGATGAAGCCGATCGCAAAACTCGCCAGCGACGCGATCGTGCCGGCGACGGGATCGAACGCCGGAAAGAACAGCTTGTTGAAGATCAGCGCGGCCGCCGATCCGAAGATGAAGAAGTCGTACCACTCGAGCGTCGCGCCAATCGCGCTGGCGAACGACACTCGCCGGATATCCGAATCGTTGACCATGTTGTCTCCTCCACTTGCCTGGGATGGCTGATATGTTTTATTTGACCGGCGCCTTCAGACGCCGGGAATCTCGACCGTCAGCAGCGGCGCATGCTGCTGCGCGCCGAACGTGTCGCGCTCGCCCACGCTGCCCTGCGCCCACGAGCGCTTGAGCGTGAGCTTGAACGCGCGTGCCGGATCGAAGAACATCAGGGTCACGATGTCGTCCTTCGTCACGTTGTACAGCTTGCAGATCAGCGCTTCGGTCAGCACGCCGCTATGCTTCACGCGTTCATAGAGCGGCGCGTCGTCGAAGATCACGTCGAAGGTGATCTCGAACGGGCCGGAGTTCTTGCTGCGTACGACTTTCGCCAGATCGCGCAATGTCTTCGTCTGCGTTGCGTTCATGTTCAGATCTCCACGACTTCAATCGGAAACAGCGACTCGGCCGAGTCGACCTTCATCACGTGATAGACCGTGAACTTGCACACCGGGCCGATCGGGTTCTCCGGCGGATTGAGCGGGATCGCGAAGTTGCCGGCCGTCGCCACCTGTCCCGGATATGGCGTGTGCAACACATCGATGCGCACGCTGCTGCAAATCGCATTCGCCAGTTCCTGATTCGCCGCGGTCACCTCGCCGAGCAGACCGATCTCATGCGGCACCGTGTTCGCGAGCGGCTCGAAGCTGCCCATCACGCCGTTCTTGCCGTACACGTGAAAGTTCAGCGTCGCCTCGCCCGAGCGCAGTTCGGGATACGTCTCGCGTGCTTCGTCCTCGATGCGCTCGAGAAAGTTATCGATCTGCCCGATCAGGATCGGATCGCGAATCCCGCCGATGAAAATCGTACGCATACCCACCACGCCCGCGCCTTCGAGTTTCACCGTGTAGTCGTCGGCGGGAATGAAGCGGCTGCCGCGCACGCGCACGGCGCGCTCGGTGATCTGTTCGTAGGTCGCCTCGCGCAGATCGAGCACACCGCCGGGTCCGGTCAGAAGATCGGGCCGGGTCTTTTCGTAGAGCGTGTGCGCGGCCACCGATGCGGGCGTGCAGCGCTCGCGCGGGTTCATCGGTTCGAGGTCGAAGCTGTCGCGGCGGATCGTGGCGAGAATCACCTTGCCTTTCGGCTCGGCGCAATTCGCGCCGCATTCGACGATCTTGCCCATGTGCCAGTAGATGCCCGGATCGATGCCGTGCAGCATGCACAGGCCGGCGAACGGCGCCGGGTCATACGCGCGGCCCGCGATGATGATGTCGAGATCCGGATGCTCGCGCAACGCTTTTGCGAACGGCTCCGCGCCCATTTGCGCGACGATGTGCGACGAAGCGCCGATGTCCCCCGCCTGCAACTCCGGCGCCGATGCACACGACGTGATGCGGCCTTCGCCCAGCGCATCGCGCACGTACGACGGGTCCACGTCCGAATAGATCTTCGCGACCTTGAAGCGATAGCCCTCGCGCTGCGCGATCTCCGCGATCACATCGACCATGAAGTCCACATGCGCGCGAATGCCCGGGCCGCCTGCCGAGCTGATGTAGATCGGAATCTTGCGCGTGGCGCAGGCTTCGAGCATCAGCGAGAGATCGCGCAGATACGCCTCGCGCGTCACCAGGGTCTTGGGCAGGCCGAGCAGATAGGGGCCGGGGTCGGTGGAACCGCCGTCGACGATCATCGCGTCGGGCTGCTGTTCGATGCCGCGCCAGAAGTCGGCGGCCGGGATGCCGTAGCCCAGAATGCCATTGGGCGTCAGGATCTTGATTTCGTCCTTCATGAAGTCTCCGTTCCTTTATCGACTGTTGTCGAAATTATCGGGAACGGGACCGTGAAACTCTATTCGCTTTAGAATATGGATTTATAAGCTGGGGTTATAAATCACCATGTCGCGTGATGCGCGTTCCGTTACCGCAGAAAGCATCGACCCGATCAGCCTGCGCTTCGAACTCGTCGAGCTGGAGACCTTTCTCGCGGTGATCGAACTGGGCAGCTTCAGCGCGGCGGCGAAGAAAATGCACGTGTCGCAGCCGTCCGTGACGAACCGAGTCCAGCGGCTCGAATCGATGCTGAAGACCAGGCTCGTCGAGCGCACGACGCGGCGCGTGACGGCCACGCCCGACGGCGAAGAACTCGCGCGCCGCGCGAAACTCGCCCTCGCGGGTTTGCGCGAACTGCTGCTGGACTTCCAGTCGCGGGCAGCGGCGTCGAAGCTGCGCACGGTGATCGCGACCACGCCGATGCTCGCCGCCGTCGTGCTGCCACAGCTCATCCATTCGTTTCGTCAGGCACATCCGGCGATGCAGATTCAGGTCAGGGACCTGCAATACGAAGATGTGCTCGCATCGGTCGAATCGGGTCAGGCCGATCTCGCCGTGAGCGCGTTCGAAGACGACTCCAGCACGCTGCGATTCGAGCCGCTCGCGCGGGAGCCGATGCTCGTCGTGCTGCCGAGAGCGCATCCGCTCGCGGGCGCGCAGCATATCTCGCTCGAACAGCTCGCCGATTTGCCGCTCATGCTGCTCGACCGTTATGCGCTTTTGCAGACGCGGCTGTCGGCGGAACTGGCGAAGCGCGGGTTGTCGCTGAGTACGATTCAGCACGCGACCAACGTCGGCACGGTGCTCGGGCTCGTCGATGCGGGTCTGGGCGCAACCTTCCTGCCGCGCTACATGGCGCAGCGCTATTCGCTCGAATCGCGCGCGACGCTCGACGTGCCCGACATCGACCTGTCGCGCAACTTCGGTGTACTGGTGCGCGCGAAAGCGGACCTGAATCTGGCCTCGACGCTGTTTCTCGATCATCTGCGCGCGCACTTCGCGGCGACGCTGCACGCCGATTCGGGCTGACTACTTCGTTGCGCTTTTCGCTTTCTTCGGCGCGCGCGGCGGCACGGTCATCGATGTCATCGCTTCGGGCACGGTCTGTCCGAGCGAGCGAAAGGTCGTATCGGTGATGATGCTGCGAAAGGTCTGCTCGGCGAAGTCCGGATCGCCCGACTTCAGCGCCTCGACGAACTCGTGATGATGATGCACGACGCTGCCGCTGCGCACTTCGTAATTCGCGTTGCCCTGCTGATAGAGCCGCACGAGCGAGCTGATGGAATGCCACGTGGTATGCAGCAGGTCGTTGTCGGCGAGCGTGCAGACGAGTTCGTGGAATTCCCAGTCGACATCGCGCAGCGCGGCGGCGTCGTGGCTCGCTTCGGCGCGTTCGAGGTCCGCAAGCGATCGTTCCAGCAGCGCGATCACCTCCGGCTCATGACGGCAACGCGCCGCGACGAGCCGCGCCGCGAACCCTTCGAGCACGGCGCGGATGCCCGTCATGCGCACGAAGTCGTCCTGCGATACTTCTGCGACGTAGGTGCCCTTGCCGCGAATGGTGAACACCAGCCCGTTCGCTTCGAGCGACTTGAGCGCCTCGCGTAGCGGCCCGCGGCTCACGCTGAGCCGCTTGGCCAGTTGCGTTTCGACGATGCGCTCGCCCGCCTTCAGATCGCCCGCGCGGATCGCGCTGACGATGCGGGCTTCGACGAGTTGCGGCAACGACTGTTGCTGCGGCAGGTCCCATTTCTGATCGTGTGCGCTCATGGACATGCGCCGTTTTGAGAAGACCCGGGAAGCGGCGCGCGGTGCGCTGTTCGACGCGCCGGGCCGCTTGAAAAAGGAAGCGGAATCTTATCAGATCGACCCTTCCTCCCTGAGCGTCGCGAGCTGTTCGGTATCGAGGCCGAGCAAGCCGCGATAGACCTCGTCATTGTGCTCGCCCAGATCCGGCCCGAGCCAGTCGACGCCGCCCGGCGTCGCGGAAAGACGCGGCA
The DNA here is from genome assembly GCF_018408855.1 of Caballeronia sp. NK8. Classification (GTDB taxonomy): domain Bacteria; phylum Pseudomonadota; class Gammaproteobacteria; order Burkholderiales; family Burkholderiaceae; genus Caballeronia. Next base: position 793,810 of record NZ_AP024324.1, read on the forward strand.
CGACGTTCGGTATCGCGAGCTCGCCGATACGCTCGTCCTGCATGTATTTGATGTTCTCGCGCGCCGCGTACTGCGGGTCTTCAAAGATTTCGTCGACGCCATACACCGGACCGCACGGCACCTGAAACTGCTCGCAGCGCGCGAGCACTTCGTCGCGCGAAAACTGCGCGGTCCATTCGCCCACGGTGCGATCCACCTCCGCGCGATCGCGCTCGCGGCCCGAAATATGCCCCCACTTGCCGGCGCCCGCGACTTCGGGCATCTCCATCGCTTCGGCGAGGCGCGCGAAGATCTTGTCGCTCGTGCAGGCGATCGCGATCCAGCGGCCGTCTTTGGTCGGATAGTGGCTGTGCGGCACGACGTTCACCGTGCCCGGACCCATGCGCTGACGCACGAAGCCGTTCTGCTGATACGACGGCGCGAGTTCGTCGAGGATGCGGAAGATCGGCTCGTACAGGCCGATATCGACGAACTGCCCTTCGCCCGTGCGCTCGCGCGCCTGGATCGCGAGCAGCGCGCCGAGCGCGCCGTAGAGGCCGGCCATGTAGTCGGGAATCGTCGCGGAGCCGGGCGTGACCGGCGGCCGGTCCGGATAGCCCGCGAGAAACGACAGCCCGCCGAACGCATTGCCGATGCGCCCGAAGCCCGGTCGATCCCGATACGGCCCGGTCTGCCCGAAACCCGAGATGCGTACCATGATGAGCCGCGGATTCACTTCATGCAGCACGTCCCAGCCGAGGCCCCATTTTTCGAGCGTGCCCGGCTGAAAATTTTCGACGAGGATGTCCGCATCGGCGACGAGCTTCTTCAAGAGCGCCGCGCCGCCGGGCTTGCGCAGATCGAGCGTGATCGACTTCTTGTTGCGGCATTCCGAGAGCCACGGCAGCGTGACGCCCGCTTTCGTCATCGATCCGAAGCGGCGCAGCGCGTCGCCCACGTCGGGCAGCTCGGCCTTGATGACCTCCGCGCCGAATTCGCCGAGCTGCGTCGAGCAGAACGGTCCCGCCAGAAAACTCGATACGTCGATCACGCGGATGCCGTCGAGGGGACGAACAGTGCGCGTCGTTGATGCGGACGATGAAGCAGTCATGCCGATTCTCCGATTCAGATGGTCGAACAGATTCAGGCCGCGTTCGCGCGCGCGTCGATCTGCGCGGCGAAGTCGAGCACGCGTTGCGCGCGGTACGCGACCGGGTAATCGATGAACGCGCCGTCCAGCCGGATCGACGCGACGCCTTCGGCCTCCGCGCGCCTGAACGCCTCGACGACGGCGCGCGCGTGGCCGATCTCGGCAGCGGTCGGCGAGAACGCACGGTTGACCGCATCGCACTGCGCCGGATGGATGCACAACTTGCCCTGGAAGCCCATGCCGCGCGCGCGGGCGGCCGAGCGCGCGAGACCGTCGGCGTCGTCCAGACGCACCCATACGGTGTCGACCGGCGCCTGCAGTCCCGCCGCGCGCGACGCCAGCACGAGCGCGCTGCGGTAGGTCTGGAGCTCGAACTCGTCGTCGCTCCAGACGAGGTTCATGTCGAGACAGAAGTCGCCCGCGCCGAACGCGAAGCGCCTGAGGCGCTGCACCCGCTGCGCAGCCGCGTGGCACAGCGCATCGATGACGGCGAAGCCCGCGCCCGTCTCGACGATCGGCATCAGTTCGACCGAGTTCGCGTCGAGGCCACGCTCGCGTTCGATCTGCGCGATGAGCCAGTCCGCCGTATGCAGTTGCTCGACCGATTCGAGCTTCGGGAGCACGATGCCGTCCACGCCACGCGCGACGACCGCCTGCAGATCGCCGAATGCGTACTCGGTGTCGAGCGCGTTGATGCGCACGTAACCGCGCGCCCGATGCGCGCGCTGCAGCGCATCGACGACCTGCGCGCGCGTCGCGACTTTCTCGCTGGCGGCGACGGCGTCTTCGAGATCGAGGATCGCGGCGTCGACATCGGCGGCGAGCGCTTTCTCGACGCGCCGCGCGTGGTTGCCGGGGACGAACAGGAAGGTGCGGGACAGCGCCATCGAATAGCTCCTCAAGATTTCTGATTCAATCCGGACTCAAGACTTTCGAGCGACCTGCCGCGCACGTTCGGACCGAGCGCGGCGAGCAGCACCGCCATCACGACATACGCGATGCCCACCGACGACACGACATAGAACGGGTTCTTCAACGTGAGCAGCGCGGCCGCGACGGCGAACGGCGTGACGGCCGATGCGAGGCGTCCGATCAGCGCGGCCGTGCCGAGTCCGCGCAGCCGCACGCCGGTCGGGAGAATTTCGGGGATGTACGTCGCGAAGCCGACCGACGAGATGAAGAAGATCGCCGTGACGAGGATCAGGCCCGTGATCATCAGGCCGGACGGCGAGGTCTGCTGCGCATAGGCGACGCCGGCTGCGGCGGCGACCAGCGCGGCGGCGACGAGCGCCCAGCGCCGCTCGATGCGATCCGCGAGCACGATGCCGAGAAGCGGCCCGAGAAAGCCGCCCATGAAACTCACCGCGGCGAAGGTGAAGGTGTTGCCGAGCGTGAGGCCGCGCGAGACGAATAGCGTCGGCAGCCAGCTGATCAGCACGAAGAGGCCGGTGAGATGGCAGACGTTGAACACGATCGCCAGCGCGAAGCGGCCGCGCACGAGCGGCGAAAACAGTGCGTCCCAGCCGAGATGGCGCGCCGGTTCGCGGCCGGGTTCGGCGTCCGGCATCGGCTTGCCCTGACGCACGATCGTCGCTTCGATGGCGTCGAGCACGCGCGCGGCTTCCTCGTCGCGCCCGACGGATGCGAGCCAGCGCGGCGATTCCGGCAACAGCCGCTTGTTGGCGAACACGAGCAGCGCGGGAATCACCGAAAGCAGGAACAGGATGCGCCAGCCCACTTCGACATCCGTGTTCGGCACGATGAGCCGGGCCATCAGCGCGCCGAACGGCAGCCCGCCGTTCAGCAGTAGCGCGACCGCCGACTGGAAGCGTCCGCGATAGCGCTTCGGCGTGAACTCGTTGAGATAGGCGTAACCGGTGACGGTCACGGTGCCGATCGCGAAGAGGTTGATCGTGCGAAACGTGAGCAGCATGCCGTAGCTCGTCGCGAGGCCGCAGCCGACGCTCGATAGACTGTACGCAAGCACGGTCGCCTGAAAGAGCCGCCGCCGTCCGATGCGGTCGCCGAGCAGGCCCGCCGCGATCGAGCCGAACGCCGCCGCGACGAGCGGCACCGAGATGAAGGTCGCCGTGGTCGCCGGCGTGAGCCAGCCGTGCTTGTGCAGCGCCGGAATCACGAAACCGGTCACGGTGAGGTCGTAGCCGTCGAAGAACATCGCAACGCCCAGGATCGCGAACAGCACCCAGTGAAAGCGCGCGAGCGGCAGCCGTTCCAGCCGTCCCGCGATGTTCAGCGCGGACGTGGGCGCATCGGCCACGGCGCGCACCTCGGCCTCGTCATACGACGCCAGCGTTGCCTGCTTCATGAGCTTCTCCTTTGTGCGAACGCCGCGACGTCGAGCATGCGCTGCATGCGCGGAACGAGATCGATCGCGACGAATTCGCCATCGACGATGGCCGTGCCCTCGCCGCTCGCTTTCACCGCTTCGAATGCATCGACGATGCGACGGGCGCGCGCGGTCTCCGCATCGGTAGGCGTGAAGGCGCGGTTGACCGCATCGACCTGCGCGGGATGGAACACGACCTTGCCGCTGAAGCCCAGTTCCTTCGCGCGCAACGCGTCCTCGTGCGTGCCGTGCGGATCGCGCAGGCCGTGCAGATACGGCGCGTCGATGGCGTCGCAGCCGATCGCGCCCGCCGCCGCGACGATCGTCGAGCGCGCCCACAGCAACGCGGTCGGCGTGATCGCGGCGCCGGTTTGCATCGTGTAGTCGCCGGAGCCGAAGAAGAACGCGCAGCAACGTGCCGACGCATCGCCGATCGCGAGCGCGTTCAGCACGCCGCGCGGCGTTTCCAGCGTGACGATGAGTTGCGGCGAGGCGTCGTGTCGGGCGAGCGCGTCGTCGAGCCAGCGCAACTGGTCCGGCGCTTCGACCTTCGGCACGAGCAGCGCATCGCAATGCGCGAACGGGATCGCGTCGAGATCGCGCTGACACTCCGCCGTGCCCACCGCGTTGATACGCACGACGCGTTCGCCTCCGCCAAAATCGAGCGTCGGCATCAGCTTCGCGAGATTCGCGCGCGCTTCGTCGCGGCGCGCAGGCGGCACGCCGTCTTCGAGATCGAAGACGAACGAATCGACCGCGAGCTTCATCGCGCCCGCCATGCGGTCGGGACGATGCGCGGGCGTGATCAGCATCGAGCGGCGGATCCGGTGCGAGAGGGCGCGCGTCATCGCGGCCTCCGCTGCGTTCGTGACGGGACTAAGAGCACGCGAAAGAGCATTCGATCGTCTCCTGAAGAAGCCCGCCGCGACGTTGTCAGCGAGTCTTTAATTCATTCTGTCAAACTGTCGACAGTCGGACGATAGGGGTAAACGCGCCGGAATCCGCTCGCCGCCGATGTCGCGCCAATCGCCGCAACGCCCGCCGCGCAAGGCTTTGCCGTTTGCCGCCGTGATCGCGATATGCAGCCGATGCATAACAGGTATTCAAGCGTGCGCGCCGCGCTCTCAATACGCTTCACGAAACATCGACCCGCCGCCCAAGAGCGGGACACCCGTTTCATTCGCCTTGAATCACAGGAGACATTCCATGAGCATCGATGCAATCGACGGCGCGTCCGCGCGTTCCGTCGACGAAGAAAAGCTGTACAAGAAGCTGCTATGGCGCATCGCGCCGATCCTGTTTCTTTGCCACACGTTCTCGTTTCTGGATCGCGTCAACATCGGCTTTGCGAAGCTGCAGATGCTCGGCGACCTGAAGATCGACGATTCGGCGTTCGCGCTCGGCGCGAGCATGTTCTTCATCGGCTATATCGCGCTCGAGATTCCGAGCAACATCGTGCTGCACCGGGTCGGCGCGCGGCGATGGATCGCGCGCATCATGCTGACGTGGGGTCTCATCTCGGCGGGCACCATGTTCACCGCCGAACTCGCGCATCTGTTCGGCATCCAGAACGCGACCATGTTCTACATCCTGCGTCTCTTGCTCGGATGTTGCGAAGCGGGTTTCTATCCCGGCGTGCTGCTCTATATCAACTACTGGTTTCCTTCCGATCGGCAGACGAAGGTGACCTTCGGGCTGCTGCTCGCGCTGCCGACCAGTCTCGTGTTCGGCGGTCCGCTTTCGGGCTGGCTGATGCAGCAGTCGCACGGCTGGCTCGGCTACAGCGGCTGGCAATGGATGCTGATGATCGAAGGCATTCCGGCGATGGCGCTCGCGTTCCTCGTGTACTTCGGCCTCACCGACAAGATCGGTCAGGCGCGCTGGCTCACCGATGCGCAGAAGCGTCTGCTCGAAAGGAACGTCGCCACCGAAAGCGCGCACAAGGAGTTTCATTTCGGCGCGGCGCTGCGCGACTATCGCGTGTGGATCTGCGCGGGGATCATCTTCACGTATGCGACGGGCTGGTACGGTTTGTCGTTCTGGTTGCCCTCGATCGTGCGCGAATCCGGCGTGAAGGACACGTTCCATATCGGCGTGCTCACCGCGATTCCGTTCGTGTTCGCCGCCGCGACCATGCTCTTCAACGCGTGGCATTCGAGCAAGACCGGCGAGCGCCGCTGGCACGCTGCGATACCCGCGTTCGTCGGCGGCGCGGGGCTGATCCTGAGCGCGGTCTTCGCCAACAACGTGCCGGTCGCGATCGTCTGTCTGTGCTTCGCGGCATCGGGTGTGCTGGGGTTGACGCCGGTGGTCTGGACGTATCCGGGCAGCCTGCTTTCCGGCACGGCCGCGGCAGCGGGTTTCGCGATGATCAACTCGTTCGGCAGTCTCTCCGGCATCGCGGGTTCGTGGATCACCACCCTGATGAAGCAGATGACCGGCAGCATCAACAACGGCACGTATGCGCTCGGCCTCGTGCTGATGTGCACCGGCGTGCTCGTGCTGTGCTTGCCAGCGGCCACCTTCGCGCGCGGCAAGCAACCGCAAAAGCCAGCCGACGCGAACATCGCAAGCGAAGCGCTGACCGACTCGCCCGCATAACAGGTATGCAAGCGATGACGCTCGCGGCTCGCTACGCTTGGCGTCGTTCCAGTCGATCACTAACGGGAGAGTGCATGCTGCCACGGGCGCCGGGGTTTTCCTTGCAGGGCAGACGCGCGCTGATCACGGGCGCGGGACGCGGCATCGGTCTCGCGGCAGCCGCCGCGCTCGCACAGGCGGGCGCGAGCGTGACGCTCGCCGCGCGATCGGCGGATGAGCTCGAACGCGCCTGCGCGCAGATCGACGCGGAAGGCGGCCAGAGCCGCCACATCGTGCTCGACGTGACCGACTCGCGCGCCGTGAACGCGGCGATCGACGAAGCCGGGCCTTTCGACATCCTCGTGAACTGCGCGGGAATGAATCGCCCGAAGCCGCTCGTCGATGTGACGGACGAAGACATCGACGCCATTCTCGATCTCAACGTGAAAGCCGTCTTTCATGTATCGCGCGCGGTGGCCAAGCGCATGCTGCGCGAAGGTATCGCGGGCTCGATCATCAACGTGTCCTCGCAGATGGGACATGTCGGCAGTCCGAAGCGCACGGTGTATTGCGCGTCCAAGCACGCGATCGAAGGCATGACGAAGGCGCTCGCGTGGGAACTCGGGCCGCATGGCATTCGCGTGAACACCGTCTGTCCAACCTTCATCGAGACCGCGTTCACGGCGAGCATGTTCGATGCGCCCGGCTTTCGCGAATGGGTCACGGAACGGATCGCGCTCGGCCGCGTGGGACGCGTCGAGGAAGTCATGGGCGCGATCGTGTTTCTCGCCGGCGACGCATCGACGCTCATGACCGGCAGCGCGCTCATGCTCGACGGCGGCTGGACGGCCGCCTGACACACATCAATCAATAGAAGCAGGAAAGACGATGAACGTATCGCAAGTGAATTCCGGCCAGCCGGTGGCGGTGGTCGGCGCGGGCCTCGTGGGCGCGGGATGGGCCATCGCATTCGCGCGCGCGGGCCTGAACGTGCGGATCTACGACGCCAATCCGCACACCGCATCGGCGGCGCTGCCGTGGGCGGCGAACCAGATCGCGGCGCTGCATCGGCATGGACTGATCGATGAAGCGCCCGAAGCCGTCGCCGCGCGGCTCACGCTCGCGGACTCGCTCGCGCAAGCCATCGACGGCGCGGCCTACGTGCAGGAATCCGTGCTCGAACGCGTCGACGTGAAGCGGCAACTGATGCTCGATCTCGATGAGCTCGCCGACGCGCATGTCGTCATCGGCAGTTCGAGCTCGGGCATCAAGGCGTCCGACTTCGCCAACGACCTGACGATCTCGCCGCGCGTGCTGATCGCGCATCCGGTCAATCCGCCCTATCTCGTGCCGGTGGTGGAACTGGTGCCGTCGACACAGACGTCGCCGGACACGATCGCCTTCACGGAGCGTCTCATGCGCGGTATCGGCCAGAGCGTCGTGCATGTGCGCAAGGAGATCGAGGGCTTCGTGCTGAACCGCCTGCAGGCGGCGCTGCTGCGTGAAGCGTGGGCGCTTCAGCGCGACGGCATCGCGAGTTGCGAGGACATCGACAAGACCGTGCGCGACGGGCTCGGCTGGCGCTGGTCCTTCATGGGCCCGTTCGAGACGATCGATCTGAATGCGCCAGGCGGGGTTGCCGATTATGCGAACCGGCTGGGGCCGCTTTATCACTCCATCGCCCGCTCGCGCACGGAAGACGGTCCGTGGGATGACGCGCTGATCGCGCGCGTCGAACGCGACCGGCGCGCCCATCTCCCCGCCGATGCACTCGCCGCGCGCCGCGACTGGCGCGACGAACGGCTGATGGCGTTCGCCGCCGTACGCGCGAAAGACGCAGACAACCGCTAGCGTCGCGGTCTGACGTCAGTCGGGGATTTCCGGCTCGACCAGTCGCGCCAGTTGAACCAGCGACTCCTGCCAGCCGAGATAGCACATCTCCACGGGAATGACGTCGGGCACGCCTTCCTGCACGATGTTGAGTTCGGTGCCGCAGGACACCTGCCGCAACGAGACGGTGACGTGCATCTCGCCGGGCAGGTTCGGATCGTCGAAGCGGTCCGTGTAGCGGATCTTTTCGAACGGCACCAGTTCGAGATACTCACCGCCGAACGAGTGGCTATGGCCGGTGCTGAAGTTGCGGAAGGACATCTTGTGCGTGCCGCCCGTGCGCGCTTCCATCTGATGGACCTGACAGGTGAACCCGTAGGGCGGAAGCCACTTTGCCATCGCGTCGGGTTCGAGGAAGGCGCGATAGATGCGCTCGGGCGTCGCGCGCAGCACGCGGTGAAGTCGGACGGTACCGGTGGTCGTAGTCATGGTGTGTTCGCCTTTCGATGGAATGAGTTGGACACACTTCCACGACGATGCGCCGATGCCGGAATCGACATCGGCAGGATCAGGGAAAACGCTAGTCCTTCGGAAGCCCGAAGTGCGTCATGACGCCGTTCACACCCGACACGTTTTCCGCTGCGACGCGAAGGACGTTGCCTTCTTCCGCGCTGACGGCAAGCACCGCTTCGCTCTTCAAGCGTTTCGGACTGTCGCCTGATACCGCAGCGCTTCGAGCGTCTTGGCCTCTTCCGCGAGCGCGGTCGCCGGAACCCGATGCACCCCACGAGGTTTCGACGTCGGAAATCGACTGCGTCGACACGTCCAGCGTCGTCGCCACCGCGGCAACGCTCTGGTCGGCCTTTAACAGTCGAACCGCCTCCAGCTTGAACTCATGCCCGTTTCCTCTTGCTCGTATTCTTGTTTATCCTCGCGTGAAACTGGACGCTCACCAAGGCCCTCGATTTTCGAGGGCAAAAGCCCTTAGCACACCAACGCGAATCGGGCTCGCAAAGCCATTGTTGTACCTTCTCGTCGCCCCGTTCTAGTTCGTGCCATCAACACCGATACTACATGCATCAATCAATTTAACTAGTCTTTATCTGAGATACTAGTATTACTTCGTTTTCCAATAGTCAGCTCCGTTCCCAAAAGGTTTGGAGCAGATGGCGCCGGACGAGATGGTTTCCCAGGGTAGATCAATAAGCAGCTATGCCGCTATGTCAAAGGTGTTGTTCCTGCCAAATATATCAAAGACGGTTACGATATTCGATAATATCAACCATGTTACTAAGGATTACCAATTTATAACAAGCATGCCGAAGTTTCTACATCATCGAGGAATGCTTGCTTGAAGTTTTTCGATGCAAACAAATTTTTAGGAAATCTCCCGTTGCTTTTTACTTCACGAGATTTTTAACGATGACTCCCCTTTTGAGTCCGGCGTAAAAATAAGCATAACACAAGAACTGTCTGAATAACTCTTAAACCGATCTGACGCGACGACGGTGGCCCAATAGGAGAAATCCGGTTGTTGTGACTGTGTTTGAAAAAAAGCAAGACGTAGTTTCACAATGAGGATAATAAGATATGCTAAAAATAGGATATGTCATTGGCACTCGACCCGAGGCAGTCAAATGCGCGCCCCCAATCCTGGCAATGGAAAACGATGCGAGGTTCGAGCCCCTCCTGGTTTCGACCGGCCAGCACGCGGAAATGCTCTATTCCGCGCTGGACATTTTCGGAATCGTACCTGCCGCCGATCTTAAGGTGATGCGACCGGAACAAACACTTTCTGGAGTTACCGAACGCATTCTGCACGGCTTGGCAGAATTGCCGTTAATGTGCGAACTTGACGCGATCATTGTTCATGGTGATACCGCAAGTACCGTCGCCGGGGCAATCTTCGGCTTTCAAAACAAGATTCCCGTCATTCACCTTGAAGCGGGATTACGTAGCACTCGGCTCGACTCCCCATTTCCCGAAGAGGGTAATCGGCGACTCGTCACGCAGATCAGTTCGTATCATCTCGCGCCCACTGCTGGAAATTATCTCAATCTGCTTCACGAGGGAATTGCTCCCAATCGCATCGCAATCACGGGAAATACCGTTGTCGACGCATTGTTCAGTTGTGTGCCTAAGGCGAGGGGCTATCACGATCCGGTGCTGGACGAAATAGAGAACGATCCGCGCCGCGTCGTATTGGCCTCGACGCATCGTCGAGAGTCCTGGCCCAAGCTCCATATGCTTGCCGACGCAATGGCAGAAGTCGCGCAGCTGCCAAACGTGCGACTGGTGGTCCCCGTCCATAAAAATCCGGTCGTACGCAAGGCACTTCGTTCGAGACTCGATGGCCTTCAAAACGTCACATTACTCGAGCCACTACCCTACTTGGGATTTGTGCGACTGATGCTGCGTGCTGATCTAATACTTTCGGACAGCAGCGGCGCGGAGGAGGAGGGACCGGCGCTAGGCAAACCGACCTTGGTGCTCCGTGATATCAGCGAGCGCGGGGAAGCGATCTCTGCCGGGTCGGCCAAGCTCGTCGGACGAAGCAAAGAGGAAATCGTCGAGGAAGTCAGCGCTGTTCTGTTCAATGAAGCAGTCTACGAGCGATTCGTCTCCGGAGGTTGTCCCTATGGCGATGGAGCCGCCTCCGCTCGGGTGCTCGATGCAATAGCACATTTCTTCGGCAAGGGGTCGGCTGCCGAAGCCTATACCGGGAGAAGTCCCAGCATTCGCGCAAACTCAGAACGCTTCACTCAGGTAGGCGGTGTCGACACCATCCAGAATTTTGCTGGAGCGATTCTTTGAACATTGACGGCCAATGCGAATGGCGACCGCTTGCATTTTCAAGCGATCGGCTCAGGGCATTTGTGACTTTGGGCAATGGTCCACTTCTTCTCAAAGGACAAGCTATCGTCGTAAATGCAAACGCAAACGTGATGAATGTAGAGGGATGGAAACGCGAGCCCCTCCCTTCCATGTCCTCCATCCAACTGCAAGATGTCGTGGTCGATGCCTCGCCGAATCTTCTCTTGCTTTCACCTTCCGCCGACTTGCGGCCCAGGGACATCATAAAAGACCCAAACTGGACGCAGTTCTGCGGTGGCGACCAGCGGATTAATCTCTGGAGTTCGCCTCGGGATACGATCGGGGAGGTACTGCTCAACACCGCCGCACTAAGCCACGCAGCAGATGAAAACCCGAGTTCAACGGCCCATTACGAACGGTTCAGCGTCGTCGCCAATCTCTGGTTCGCTCCAGCGGGAACAGACTGCCTGATTCATCGCGAGCATTCGTTCATCGAGATTCATTCGCAAATCGTTGGCGTAGGTCACATGCAGAAGTTCCATTCGCAGAATCACGCGAGTCTGTATGCGGCCGTTGCCCTTGCTCCCGGTGCAACAACCGAACGTCCGTTTTGCGTCGTAAATAATGAAGGCGCTTTTATTTATCCGTGGCATCAGTACTTCGCAGAGTCAGACTGCATCTGGCTTGCGATTGAATATCACCCACTAAAAAATGGCAATGAACATGCGTGACGGCCTCCCTACGCTCCCGATTCCAACGTTTGAGAAGATCATCGTTGCAGATCAACTCCGGGATGGCTATTGGCTTGAAGCACCCGACATCAATCAGGACGGAAAGCCCGATCTGTTCGGCTATGGACTCTCGCTAGGCGAGATCTATTGGTACGAAAACGAAAGCTGGAAGCGACATCTTGTTGTCGATGGCATTAATATGCCAGTTGGAGGAGACTACGCTGACGTGACCGGAAATGGTTATCCGGACATCATCGTCTGTTACGACCTCTATGGAGCCGGCGGCACCCTTTACGACGCCAATCCAACGGGCGGCAAGATAGATTGGATTGAAAACCCCGGCCTGGACTTGGCGGCAGGCCGTCGTTGGACCCGACATTACGTCGGCCGTACCACGGGCATGCACCGGCTCCGAGCAGGGCATTTCACTCAAGAGAAGCGTCTCGAGATAGCCGGCGTTCCGATTGTTCCGCACGGAAATATCCATTCGCTCTTGCCGATTGTCCTATTTTCCGAACCCGAGAATGTTTCCTCTGCCTCTGAATGGACGAAATCGACAATAGACGACAGTTGCTTTCGTCTTGTACACGGCGCGGAAAAGAAGCGAGGCCTGATCTCAGGCTCAGATCGAGATTCGCTTCTGCTTGCATCTGACGAGGGCGTGACCTGGCTATATTACGATGCAGAAGCGGAAGGTTGGAAATCGGTTCTGATCGGTGAAGGAGAACGTACTCAGTTTGAAACGACCGGATTCCGCGGCAGCGGCGATCTCGATGTCGGTCGCATCGGAACGGACCCTTTTGCTTACGTTGCTGCTGTTGAGCCATTTCACGGCAACACGGTAGCAGTCTATGTTAAGGAGTCCCTTGGGCAGGCGCCCGAGAAGGCCGAATGGAAACGTTTCATCCTTGACGTCTTTGGCGATCCAAATGAAAGTGGAGAAGGCCCAGGTCACCAGATCGTATGCGCCGACTTTGACGGTGACGGTGAGGATGAATTTCTCGTGGCGCTTCGAGGACCATGGCCATGGCAAGGCGTTTTTTACTATAAGGCGATTGACGTAACCAACGGCATCTTCACCAGATGGCGCGTCTCAGACGAATCAGTAGCTCGAATCGCGGTCGCAGATTTTAATGGCGATGGTCGCCTCGACTTCGCAACGATCGCTTATTCCGTTCCAAAATATTTCGTCGCGAAACAGGCCCGGGTTGCAGTACACCTGAACACTTTTTCTTCTACCCAGGACCGAAGGGGCAACAAATAACCAGAAATATCACCCCGTCTAGTGCGTGTGGCGCGCTTTCTTGGGCGGGGTGGAGGCATCGAGGCAAAAATTTGAGCAGTGTAGAGCGCGATTTTGCTGCCCGACTGACGACGCAAACCAGGAGGTCGACACGCGGCGAGAAAATCATTGCGTCAATTCATAAATCAAAAAAGAGGTAACACGGATGACCACGCTACCGAAGGTCTCGGAGCCAAGCGCAAAAATCGGAAGAAGCGGAAGACTGCCGTCTCTGCCCAGTCTGACGGGCATGCGGTTTATCGGCTCTCTCGTGATCTTTCTCTTTCATGTATCTGTGGTGAATTCACCAATTCCACCAAACCTGACAGTCAATCCATTTAAAGATCAGCAAGCGGCGGATTGGTTTGCCTTCGTCTTCGCTCAGCTCGGCTACATGGGCGTATCATTTTTCTTCATTCTCACTGGATTCATCATTACCTGGTCGGCATATCCATTTACCGAGTCGAAATGGTTATTCTGGAAGAGAAGAATTGTAAAAATATACCCCAATCATCTGGTCATCTCACTGCTTGCTTTAGTTCTATTTTCCTGGAACTACACGCCCATATCTACAGCAATAAAGAACACCCTACTGATTCACGCGTTCTTTCCGCAATCGAACGTATATGTTAGCGTTAATCCGCCCGCCTGGTCTTTGTGCGTGGACATGCTGTTCTATCTAGCATTCCCGTTTTTGATCAGAAGACTTGCGCCTCTTTCTGGAAGAGCCATATGGGCCTGGATCGCGGCAGTGACAGCAGTAATCTTCGCGATCCCGCTCATCAACGACGCGCTCATTCCCAATTACCCTAAGTCACCTATCACCCCAATATCCGCGGATCAGTTTTGGTTCGGCTATATTTTTCCGGTTACCCGGATCTTCGACTTTATATTGGGCGCCCTGCTCGCGAGAATCGTAATGTTAGGGCTCTGGCCCCGGCTCGGGATTCTAGCCTCCTCATGTCTTATCATCGCGAGCGCCGTCGCCGCCAAATTCGTGCCTTTCATATACGGCTTGAACGCGATCACAATAATCCCAATCGCTGCTCTAATCTGCGCCACAGCGACGGCAGATTTCAAAGGAAAATATTTATTTCTGCTCAGGCACAAGACGATGCAAAAGCTCGGAGATGTTTCGTTCGGGTTTTATATCTGTCAGGGTATCACCATCTTTTACCTAAGAACACTGCTCGACGGAACTTACAGCATGTGGGCGTCGGTAGGGCTAATTGCCTGCAGTTTTGTATTAACGCTGTTTGCAGGATGGCTTCTCTATACCGCGATCGAAAGGCCTGCCATGCGGCGCTGGGGACGTAGCCGACGCGAAATCAGGCCGGATCTGAAGAAGGAACTGGATCCTCTGAAGCCCGTTTAAGCGACGCAATGAAGTACGCGTATTAGAGAACTTCCAAGCCTCTGAACCGAGGCGCTGCTGGGATTCAAGCAATACCGTGAACGCACCCTCCCCGAGGGCTGAGATTAACTGATATCGATAAGGAATACTCATGACTATAAATAGACGAAAGTTCATGGAAGCCGGTCTTGCAACAGTTGGGGCGGGAGCCGTCTTCACCAGGTCGGTCGAGTCGAAGGAGGTGTCGAGTTCTGAGTTTGAACGAGGAGCTCGGATCGGATCGGAAGATTCTCGTTTTCCGGATCTCGTTAGCGGAAACAACCAGCGATTTGTTGCCAAACCTGACTATGTACGCATGATCCGCTCGTCCGAAGATGCTCGGCTCGCGGTTCAGGAAGCAGTTTCGGCGAACAAGCGCGTGTCGATCCGCAGCGGTGGCCATTGTTTTGCGGATTTCGTTTGTAACCCCTCTGTACAGGTGATCTTGGACATGTCGGAAATGCGAAATGTCTATTTCGATCGGGACGCGATGGCATTCGCTGTCGAGCCGGGTGCTCATTTGATGGACGTCTACGAGCGCCTTTACAAGGGTTGGGGCGTGACTATACCGGGCGGAATTTGCTATAGCGTAGGCGCCGGCGGGCACGTCGCCGGTGGTGGATACGGCCTCCTGTCCAGGGCACACGGCTTGGTGGTGGATCATCTCTGGATGGTGGAAGTGGTCGTCGTCGATCAGATGGGAAAAGCGCGACTCGTGCGTGCCTCGCGTGACAAAAATGATCCGAATCGGGATCTTTGGTGGGGCCATACGGGCGGCGGAGGAGGCAACTTTGGCGTCGTCACAAAATATTGGTTTCGCTCGCCGGAAGCACAAGCGCCCGATCGATCAAAGCCGCTTATTTCTCCTCCGTCAACCGTTTTGGTCAGCGCTGTGTCGTTTGACTGGAACGACATGACTGCCGCTGACTTCTCCAGGATTTTATTGAACTTCGGCGCGTGGCACGAGAAGAATAGCGCGCCGGATTCGCCTTATGCTCGACTATCAAGTCTGTTCAACGTTAGTCCGCGAGCAACCGGGTCCATGGGCATGTTCACGCAGGTGGACGCAACTATCCCTAATCCAGAAAAGCTGCTTACGGATTACATGAACGCGATTCTCGAAGGGACGAGCATTGTGCCTAGGCCCACGACCAAGCCCATCGGGGAGATTCGCGCTCTGCCGAATCACTTTGCACCGACCCGGTTGCCTTGGTTGCAGGCTACCCGGCTCGTTGGTACGAATAATCCGACCATCACCAATCCAACTTCGCGCGGTGGACACAAATCCGCTTACATGAAGCGAAATTTTACCCCGAAGCAGGTCGATACCCTTTACAAGGCTATGACTCGCGACGATTTCAACAATCCAGACACGATGCTCGTCTTGTTCTCGTTTGGTGGTCAGGTAAACGCGATGAAGCCTGAAGATACAGCAAACGTTCAACGAACTTCTGTTTTTAAGATGTGTTTCCAGACATTTTGGCAATCTGAAAGCGAAGACGCATTTTATCTCGGCTGGCTGCGAAACCTCTATTCTGAGTTTTTTTCCGAGACTGGTGGCGTACCGGTTCCGAATGACCAGGCAGACGGATGTTACATCAATTATCCTGATAGAGACGTCAGTGATCCGAATTTCAATACTTCTGGCGTTCCGTGGTCAGAGCTTTATTTCAAGGGAAATTATCGTCGGCTTCAGGCGGTGAAGACCAAGTGGGATCCCAGGAATTTCTTCCGGCACTCACTTTCTATCGAACCCTTAAAGGCATAGTCGGAATTCAAATCAATAGACACCGAAGTCCGATGGGTCGCGTTGTATGCCTGGAAGCAGGTCCCCAAGTTCATGCTTGTCGGAACTCGCTTTTAATTCGATCGATTTGGGTTCCGTCCGCTCAATTCGACTGTCCGACTACGTTAGGCGCGCGCCGCGCACATCCATGAATAGTGATGAGGGCTCAAAGGCCCCGCCGACCCGACTCGCTTGAAAAGCGCTCGAGCATTTTTCAAATTGCACGGGATATCTAACCGCTAGACCACCGTTATTCGTACCGACAATGAATTTTAGAAAGTTTGAGATGATGATTCTCAGTGAGATGAGTTATGAATAAGCGACTGATCTTGCTTCTTGCAGCAATCTTGGTCGCCGGCGGTGCGTGGGGTTTGTTGCACGCCCGTGGCGCCCGACCTGATGCTTCAGAAGCGGCTGACATTCTGCCGGAAGTCAGCGTTGCACACGGCGTGATTCGCGACGTAGACGAGACCGATCACTTCACCGGTCATTTGCAAGCGACGGATACGGTGCAGCTCCGCCCGAGAGTGAACGGCTACATCAATTCCGTGCACTTTCAGGAAGGCACTCTCGTGAAAAAGAATCAGCTTCTCTTCCAGATTGATCCAGGCCCATACCAAGCGGAAGTCAACCGCATCTCCGCGAACCTCGTCCAGGCCCGTGCTGAGCTGGCGCTTGCTCAAGCCAACGCATCTCGCGCAGAGCGCTTGCTCGAACAGCACGCCGTGTCGCATGAGGAAGCCGAACGGTTGGTTACGGCCGCGCAAAGTGCGAAGGCCCAAGTGGCCGCAACGGTGGCTGCCCTGACCGCGGCTCAACTGAATCTCGGCTATACGCAGGTCCGCGCACCCATCGATGGCCGCGTCGGCAATGCGTTGATCACCAAGGGCAATCTCGTTACCAGTAGCGACGTGCTGGCGAGCGTGGTTAGTGTGAATCCGATCTTCGCCTATTTCGATGTGGATGAGCAAGCCTACTTGCGCCTCTTGCGCGCCCACGGACAGGAAGTTGGTAAAGCCGCCGGTGTGCAAGTGGCTATGGCGCTGCTTGACGAGACGGGGTACCAGCATCCCGGTCGCGTCGATTTCGTCGATAACCAGTTGCGCACGTCTTCCGGCACTATCCGCTTGCGTGCGGTATTTGACAACGCTGACGGCGCCTACACCCCCGGACTGTACGTTCGCCTACGCCTGGATGGCGGAAAACGCCAATCGACCATGCTCGTGGACGATCGCGCAATAGGCACGGATCTCAGCAACAAGTTCGTGTTCGTTGTCGACGCGGACCACAAGGTGAACTACCGGCGAGTCGAGATTGGACCTCTGTTTGCTGGTCTGCGCGTAATCAAAGATGGTCTCCGTCGCGACGACCTCATCGTTGTCAACGGCATTCAGCGCGTTCGTCCCGGTATCAAGGTGACGTCGGTACCCGTCACAATGACCGTCAACCTCGCCAAAGCTGACCAAGCCGAAATTGAAGCGACGGCTAAGCCTCCTGTCGCGTCTTCCGTGCTAGCGAAAGTATCGGCACCAGCGGAGGTACGCAAGCAATGAAGTACATTCCCCGTTTCTTTATCGACAGGCCCATTTTCGCCGGAATACTTTCTGTCCTGCTCGTGATTGCCGGCTCCGTGGCAGCCTTCAAACTGCCGATCAGCGAGTATCCGGAAATTGTTCCGCCGACAGTGATCGTGACGGCTCACTATCCTGGCGCCAGCCCCGAAGCGATTGCCCAGATCGTCGCGACTCCGATTGAAAAGCAGATCAACGGTGTGGAGGGAATGCTCTATACGTCGTCGCAATCAACAAGCGATGGCCAGATGACCTTGACGGTGACGTTCGCCTTGGGCACCAATCTGGATGTCGCTCAAGTGCAGGTGCAGAATCGCGTTGCTCAGGCATTGTCGAAACTACCTGCGGAAGTGCAAAGACTTGGCGTCACCACGGAAAAAAGCTCGCCAGATCTGACCTTGGTAGTGCACCTGGTTTCGCCAGACGGACGCTACGATCAACTCTATCTGGCCAACTACGCCCGGGTGCATGTGAAGGACGAGTTGTCACGTCTCGATGGCGTAGGCCAGGTGATCTTCTTCGGCTCCGGCGAATACTCCATGCGTATCTGGCTCAACCCCGACCGCATGGCCGCGCTGAAACTGAACACCGGCGATGTGGTTCGCGCAATCCGTGAGCAAAACGTGGAAGTAGCCGCAGGGTCGCTGAATATGCCGCCCAATTCTGGTAGTTCGGCCTTTCAACTGAGCGTGAACACCCAGGGCAGGCTCATCGACGAAGAACAATTCCGCGACATCATCGTGCGCAAGGGTCTCGACGACGGCGTCGTTCACCTGCGCGACGTTGCGCAAGTCGAACTGGGCGCCGATACCTACGCCTTGCGCGCGACCCTCAATGGACTACCCGCTATTGCAATGCCGGTCAGTCAGCGCCCCGGCGCCAACGCGATCCATGTCGCCGACGAAGTACGCGCGACCATGGAACGCCTGAAGAAAGACTTTCCTCAGGGATTGGAGTACCGCATGGACTACGACACCACGATCTTCGTGCGTGCCTCGATCGCCGCTGTGGTGCGCACTTTGTTCGAAGCGATCCTGTTGGTCGTTCTCGTGGTGATTCTTTTCCTGCAGACGTGGCGTGCCTCTGTCATTCCGCTGATTGCCGTGCCGGTGTCGCTGATCGGCACCTTCGCGGTCATGTATGTGGTGGGCTTTTCCCTGAACGCGTTGTCATTGTTCGGCCTCGTCCTGGCAATCGGAATCGTGGTCGACGACGCAATCGTGGTCGTGGAAAACGTTGAGCGGCATATAGCATCGGGCTTGAGCCCGCGGGACGCAAGTCGCCAGGCTATGCAGGAGGTAACGAGTCCGATCGTAGCAACCGGTGTGGTGCTATGCGCGGTGTTCGTGCCTGCCGCCTTTGTCAGCGGTCTCACCGGACAGCTCTACCGCCAGTTTGCTCTGACCATCGCGATCTCCACGGTGATTTCCGCGTTCAACTCGCTGACATTGAGTCCCGCGCTCGCGGCGATGCTGCTGAAGCCGCACGACGCCCCGAAGGACGCAGTGAGCGTATGGATGGAGCGCCTGTTCGGCTGGCTGTTTCGCCCGTTTAATCGGTTTTTTGCCGGCGCCACAAACCGGTATGTGCGCTGTGTGCGAGTCATGCTGAGCCGTGGAAAGATCAGCTTGACGTTATATGCAGGCCTGGTCGCACTGGCCGCCTTTGGGTTCATGAAGGTGCCCACTGGATTCATACCCGCACAAGACAAACTGTTTGTCATGACACTCATCTCGCTTCCAAACGGAGCATCACAAGACCGCACAGAAGAGATAACCCGGCGCGTGAGCGAGATTGCCGCCAAACAGCCCGGCGTACAGGAGGTCTTTTCCTTTTCAGGATTGTCGCCGAGCAACTTCACCAATAGTACTAATTCATCCATTGTGCCGTTGATCTTGAAGCCGTTCGAAGAGCGTCGCGACCCTTCGCTCTCCGCTAGCGCAATCATCGATTCCTTGAACAAGAAGTTCGCCTCGATCCAGGACGCCAGCATTGTGGTCGTTCCCCCTCCGTCGGTTCAAGGGCTCGGTACCATCGGAGGCTTCCGCGTGCAGATCGAGGATCGTGCCGGGCTGGGTTACGCCGAAATGCAGAAACAGCTCGCCACAATCATCCAGAAAGCGGCCGCGCTCCCTGAGCTGACTCCGCTTTTCAGCGGCTTTCAAGCGAACGTGCCGCAGATCGATATCGACGTGGATCGCGAAAAGGCCAAGGCTCAGGGTGTTGATCTCTCCGACGTGGCAGAAACCATGCAGGCATATCTCGGCTCACTCTACGTGAATGACTTCAATCGCTTCGGACGCACTTACCAGGTGAACGTTTCCGCGGAGCCGAGCTTTCGTCACGAGCCTGAGGACATCGCTGGTCTGAAAACGCGCAACGCACAAGGCGAGATGGTGCCTTTGGGATCCTTCATCAATGTTCGCCGGACTGCCGGCCTCGAACGCGCCATGCGCTACAACAGCTTTCCGACCGCGGAGATCAACGGCGGCCCTGGTCCCGGCTATAGCAGCGGTCAAGCCCAGGCGGCGATGGAGAAACTGCTCAACGAGAATCTGCCCAATGGTATGAGCTTCGAGTGGACGGAGCTTGCGTACCAGCAGATTTTGGCCGGCAACACCGCAATCCTGATCTTTCCGCTGTGTGTACTGCTGGTGTTCATGGCGCTGTCGGCCCTGTATGAAAGCTTTTCACTCCCGCTGGCGGTGATCCTGATCGTGCCGATGGTGCTGCTTTCTGCAATCACCGGTGTATGGCTTACCAAAGGTGACAACAACATCTTCACCCAGATTGGTTTGATCGTCCTCGTAGGCCTGGCCTGCAAGAACGCAATTCTGATTGTCGAGTTCGCGCGCGAAGCCCAGATCGAAGGAATGGACCGTCATCAGGCGGTGCTCGAGGCCGCCCGCCTCCGCCTCCGTCCGATTCTGATGACATCGATCGCTTTCATCATGGGCGTGGTTCCATTGGTCACATCGCACGGCGCCGGAGCGGAAATGCGCCATCCGATGGGCGTAGCTGTGTTCGCCGGCATGCTTGGCGTGACGTTTTTCGGTCTGCTTTATACGCCGCTTTTCTATGTCGTCCTGCGCAGTTGGGTCGAGCGCCGCGCGCATCAGCACAAAACCGCGTTCGCCGTGGGAGAGCACCAATGAGAAACGTCTTCTGCCTCACCGCGCTAACGACTTTGTTGGCTTTGGCCGGTTGTGTAACCATCGGACCGGATTATCAGTCACCGGCTCCTGCACCGGTAAAAACGCTGCACGGTTTCGACGCGTCCATGCAAAATAGCTCCCCGTTCGAGGCGGCCTGGTGGAAACAGTTTGGCGACCCGATCCTGGATGCCCTGATCCAGCGAGCCATGCAAGACAGTCTTGACCTGGGCATCGCCTTATCTCGTGTGCGCGAATCGCGTGCGCTGCTGAGAGGCACCGAAGCTCATCAGCTACCCACCGTGGACGCTGTAGGTGCCCTGCAGCGTAGTCGTGAACAACTGGTGGGTCTCGGCCCCACTCCGAAGACCATAGAGACGGCCCAGCTCGGCTTCGATGCAAGCTGGGAGTTGGATCTGTTCGGCGGCATCCGTCGCGCGGTGGAGGTCTCCGAAGCCAATCTGCAGGCCAGCGAAGCGTCGCTGCGGGATGCCCAAGTCATGGTGATCGCCGAAGTAGCGCGCAACTACTTCGTGTTGCGCGGGACCCAGCTTCGGATGAACATCGCGCAGCGCGATATCGAAAATCAACGCGATACCTTGAAGCTGATCCGTGCACGTTATGAAGTTGGACGCAGTTCCGAGCAGGACGTGTCGAGCGCCGCTTCCCGCCTGAGTGGGGTCGAGGCTCAGGTGCCTTTGCTGGAGACTCAGGCGCAGGCCGCTCAGTTTCGCTTGGCGGTGCTTCTTGGATCACGGCCAGGCGACCTCGATATCGACCTCTCGCCAAAAAGCTTCAGGCCGATTCTGACCAGTCTTCCGATCGGCGGAGCCGAACAAGTTTTGGCCCGCAGGCCTGATATTCGCATTGCCGAACGCGAGTTGGCAGCGGCGAATGCACGTATCGGCGTAGCCAAGTCCGAATTCTTCCCGCGTGTCTCACTGGGCGGGTTCATCGGTTTTCTTACCATCGCCGGCGCTGGTTTCGGAGGCGGGCAATTCGGGGGGCCAAATTCGCTGGCGTGGTCTTTGGGACCAAGCATTAGCTGGTCCGGACTCAATGTGCAGCGGGCTCGGGCCAATCTGCATGTCAGTGAGGCGCGTGCAGATGCCGCCCTGGCCAACTATCAGCAAACCGTGCTGCGCGCACTCGAGGAGGTAAGCAACGGCCTGGTCGCCTACAACCAGGAACGCGTCCGGATGGACAGACTGGTCGAGCAGACTCAGCAGAGCAAACGCGCGGCGGATCTTGCCCGCATCCGCTATTTGGGAGGCGCTACTGATTTCCTGCAACTGCTCGACGCGCAGCGCACCCAGCTTGCCGCCGAGGATGAATTGGCTCGAACCGAGGCTGCGATCAATATTGATACGGTGGCGATTTACAAGGCGATCGGCGGCGGCTGGGAAGCTTGCGGCGATGAACGCTGCTCGCAAGTGAGTGCACTTGTATCCAATGGAAGTTCCAAAGCCGCCGGAGTTGGAAGGTAGCCGGTCTCGACCAACTCACATTCATGGACCGAAGACCTTGAGCCGCAGGGGTGCAACGGCAATTGCAGTCGCTCACGTATCGACGCACGGAGCGCCCCCATACGGAAATGCCGATTGCAGGACAGCGCCACACTGCTCAAGGTCTTTCGAGTCATTCAATTCTGGCGCGTGACGGGAAGCATGGGAGACATGTCTGTCATCCAACCCTTCCTTCGACCGTAAGGTAGTCCAGGAAGAGCCTGAGGCGAGCGGGGAGCTGGGCCGACTTGCCTACGTAGACTGCATGAAACGGTTCGCGCCTGACCGGCAGCGAATCGGGAAGCAACGGCACAAGTTGACCGGAGGCC
Source organism: Caballeronia sp. NK8 (assembly GCF_018408855.1). Classification (GTDB taxonomy): domain Bacteria; phylum Pseudomonadota; class Gammaproteobacteria; order Burkholderiales; family Burkholderiaceae; genus Caballeronia. The sequence goes on from NZ_AP024324.1 coordinate 816,259, forward strand.
AGTTCACTTCGGATCGTGAACTCTGCGAGCCGCGCGGGCGCTACTCCCGCAAGCGCGAGCCGTCGAATGCCTTCACCGTCGCTCACTCTCACACGTTCGAGTACTGGCTCCCCCGCCTGAAGCCATTCTCCGCCGGCACGCAGATGGACGAATCCCAGGCGATCCTGAGCCAGGAGTTCATCGATGCTTCCGGGCATTCCATGGCGGTCGATCCATGTCGGCGAAGCAACCACGATCAGACGGGTGTCGCCGAGGGATCTCGCGGTCAGATTGGAAGCTGATAACTCGCCTGCCCGGATCGCGATATCACACCCCTCCTTAAACAAATCTGTAACGATGTCGCTCAGGGTGATATCGATGCTGATATTGCTGTGGTCGCCGAGAAACTTCCGCAAGATGTGCGCGAGCACGTGAGCAACATAGCTTGCAGAACTGTTTATCCGAATGCGACCGGACGGAACCTTGGTACCGATCGCCTCACGCTCTGCCAATTCGATATCGGCGAGAATGCGTCGCACCCGGTCATAGAATTTTTCCCCCTCGGGCGTAAGCCCTACGTGACGCGTCGATCGGCGTAGAAGCGCGGTTCCAAGCCTGTGCTCCAGCCGACTCATCAGCTTACTCACCCCGGAAGGCGATAAGCCCAGGGCGCGTCCAGCCTGCGAGAATCCACCTCGTTCAACGACGCTCACGAAAACCGTCATCTCATCTGTTCTGTCCACGTTGTGCGGAGATTCCAGTCTTCTGTTCACAATTGCTTTTCTCACTGAAGGTCTAATACTTAAAATACATGCAGCTATAATTTTTCCATGTCTTCGAAATAATCCGAACCAGTCTCCATTATCGAATCAAAAACGATTTATCAGTTTTACGGTGCATTTATCTTATTATTCAAAACAGTACTAACTAATCTCTACAATATTCGATATTTAAAGCATCTATCTTTCTTTACATGGCGCACCAGATTCGCAAGAGTCTGCCGTGCATTACTGCCGCCACATGCGTCCGTTTATCGCTTCCCGTCGCCATCGGCTGCAGCCTCATAACGGCGTGATTCATTTTTTAGAATATAACGGTAAAGCGGTTCATCATGAGGACCGCATGCATATTTCACAAATTTTCATACCTTCGCTCGCCTCCACTGCTGAAGCCTTTTTGAAATATGCGCCAAAGAATCTGCTAACCGACTCGCATGAACGACACCAGCAACAGCCCAACCGAGTCCCTTGAACTCATGTGTTCAAACATTCGATGGACGCCAGCATGGACTGCAAGTCCTCAGCCTGTGTGGACACACAACTATCCTCTGGACGTCGACATTCCAGCGAATTTGCACGACGTTACAATCCGGCAAATCATCCGCGTGGGATACGGCGGTCGTCGCATAAGAATCGTTATAAGCAACCGATATGGGAAGCATCCACTCCCACTGGAAGCTGTGCGCGTCGCTCCGTCGGTGCGCGGAGCCCAGATCGATGCAAGACGAGACAGGAGTGTGATGTTCGGGGGCGAGGCATCCGTGATCATCCCGCCGGACGCAAGTCTCACTAGCGATCCGGTCGATCTGCCCGTCGAACAAGGCGATGATCTTGCCGTTTCCCTGAGGCTTGTTGCGTCTCCGCCTATCAGCAGTTTTCATTGGGACGGACGTCGTACAGGATACGTTCTATCTGGAGATCAACTCTCGACAGTAGCCCCGACGATACGCACAACCACTGAACGGCGACTCTTTTTGGCCGCCCTTCTTGTCGAGGCCGTCAACGCTCACGGAGTTGTGGCAGCATTTGGAGATTCCATAACGGACGGGGCTAACACTAGTATAGATAATGACGCTCGCTGGCCTGACTTTCTGGCCGAAAGAGCGTCGTGCAGAGGCATCGCTGTCGTGAACGCGGGCATTTCTGGCGCTCGTTTGCTCAGTGACGGCATGGGTGCGAATGCACTCGCGAGACTTGATAACGATGTCATCCGACAGCCAGGAATCCGCGCTGTCATTTTGCATCTTGGGATCAATGACATCGCATGGCCGGGCACGCCGTTTTCTCCGGAGGAGCCTCCGATGACATTCGAGCGGATGCTCATCGGGTACCGCACCTTTATCGCGCATGCGCACGCCGCGAATCTGCGCGTGATCGGTGGCACCCTGACGCCGTTCGCGGGAGCGCTCCCTGACACCCCGATGGCAGACAACTACTACAGCATCGAAAAAGACAATCTGCGACGCCGCATCAACGACTGGATTCGCAATAGCGGCGCTTTCGACGCAACGATTGACTTCGATCGCTTGCTTGAAGACCCTGAACGCCCCGGTCACCTTCTTCCATGCTTTGACGGAGGTGATCATCTTCATCCCAGCGACGAGGGCTGTCGCGCAATGGCACATGCGGTCAATCTGGACTCGCTCTTCGAGCGCCGAGTTCCCGATTCGACAACCCACCAATAAGGATTTATATATGGAATATCGTTACCTTGGAGCATCTGGCCTGAAGGTGCCCGTACTCAGCCTTGGTGCAGGCACATTCGGCGGAAGCGGACCGCTTTTCGGAGCCTGGGGCACAACGGAAGCTGATGAAGCCCGACGGCTTGTGGATATCTGCCTGGAAGCTGGCGTCAACATGTTCGATACCGCCGATGTCTATTCGAACGGGGCATCGGAATCTGTGCTCGGTGAGGCAATAAAAGGGCGTCGGCAGGCGGTACTGCTTTCTACCAAGATGGGACTGCCCATGGGCGACGGCCCGAATGACGCAGGATGTTCGCGTGCACGGATCATCAAGTCGGTCGATGACGCGCTGCGGCGCCTGCAGACGGATTACATCGACCTCTTGCAACTCCATGCTTTTGACGTACGCACGCCCGTGGAAGAAGTGGTTTCCACGCTGGATCAGCTCGTGCGAGACGGCAAGGTCCTGTACACAGGCGTATCCAACTTTTCTGGCTGGCAAGTGATGAAGTCACTTGCGGTTGCCGACCACAATAGCTGGAACCGCTACGTCGCACATCAAGTTTATTATTCGCTCTTAGGTCGCGATTATGAATGGGAGTTGATGCCACTCGCCGCAGATCAGGGGGTCGGTGCTCTGGTTTGGAGCCCGCTGGGCTGGGGCCGTCTTACCGGTAAGCTTCGGCGCGGCCAACCTTTGCCGAAAGGCAGCCGCCTGCACGCAACGGCATCGTTCGGCCCTCCGGTGGAGGACGAACATCTCTACCGCGTTGCAGAAGCATTGGAGGTCGTAGCGCGGGACACGGGTAAGACTGTACCGCAGATCGCGATCAACTGGCTCATCCAGCGGCCAACCGTCAGCTCCGTCATCATCGGTGCTCGGAACGAAGAACAGCTTCGCCAAAATCTCGGTGCTGTGGGTTGGACCTTGACTCAAGAGCATATGGCGATACTTGACAGTGCCAGCAGCCTGACGGCACCGTATCCCTATTTCCCATATCAACGTCAGGAAGGTTTCGCTCGACTCAACCCGCCACTCTGTTAAAGGCGACCGCATCAAGAAAATGTCCCGCTCGTTCAGACGCCTTCGTATGAAGCCCGTGCGGGACATCTTGAGCAATCAAGCTACCGAGTAAATCGCGATTGGCGTCTCGGTTCATCACGCGGTTTGGCGACCGATTCACCAGCCGTCGGCGCGGGATGGGTGTCAGTGGTCGGCGGGTACCTTCGATTGTACAAGTGCTCGCTCCGGCTATCTCGCAGGTGCTGCATAGAGCCTCCTCGCGATTTACCCTTCGTCGCCCCTATCGCGCCGCTTTTTTACTCACTCTCGCATCGTGCTTGTATCAACCACTCACCGATTAGCCGCGACGTGCAGCCAGCGTTAAGCCTTCGGAAGCCCGAAGTGCGTCATGACCCCGTTCACACCCGACACGTTTTCCGCTGCGACGCGAAGGGCGTTGCCTTCTTCCGCGCTGACGATCGGCCCCCACAGATGCACGATGCCGTTCTCGACAGTCACGTTTTCGCTCGCAAGCGCCCACGGATGTTCCGCGATGGCGGCGAGCACCGCTTCGCGAATCGAATGATCGCTGCCGTCGGTGTCGGCGGGCAGCTCGGGCGCCATCGTCACGAGCGCGCGGATCAGGTTCGAGCGGCTCACCACGCCGACCACCTTGCCGTCCCGCATGACGGGCACGCGCTTGATGCGCCGCCGTTCGAGCAACTCGGCGATATCGGCGACCGGGCACGTTTCAGTGATAGTCGCGACATCGGTGGTCATCACATCGCCGACCTTCCTCGCGTGCTCCTTCACATACTGACTCGCGAGATCGCGCGTCGATGCGACCAGTTCGAGCCACCACGCGCGTTGCGTGACGCCGGTGCCGATCTCCGCGCGATGCATCAGATCGCCTTCCGTGACCATGCCGAGCAGACGGCCCTCCTCGTCGACCACGGGCATGCCGCTGACGCCGGCGAACACCATGGTCCCGGCCGCCTGACGCACCGACATGTCGGGATGAGCGGAAATGATCTTTTTCGTCATGACGTCGGCAGCGCGCACATTCATCTCCTTGAAGGGAAGGGTCTTCCATTGTCCGGCTTGCCGCGTATTGTGCGCTTGATCCCGGTCAAGTGCTCAGCCAGAATCGCTGTCGAAACCGAACAGCCTGCGCGGCGTTTCCCACTGAATCTGGCGCCGCGTCTGCGCGTCGGGCACGATCTTCTCGAACAGCGTCAGCAGCGGTCCATAGTCGAGCCGCTCAGGCGCGCGCAGGAACGGCCAGTCGGAACCCCACACGCAGTTCTGCGGCCCGAACGCGCTAAGCAGCGCGTGGGCGTAGGGCCACGCGTCCTCGTACGGATGCGCTTCACGCGCGTACTTCTGCCAGCCCGACAGCTTGACGCTCGCGCGGCCGCTATCCGCGAGCCGCAGCAACGCCTGAAAGCCCGGCTGAGCGATCCCCGCGCCGATGTCGGGCCGCCCGCCGTGATCGATCACGAGCGTCGCCGCCTGCCGCGCGAGCCACGGTTCGAGCGCCGCCATCTGATCCCCGGCGACCTGAACCTGCGCGACCATCCCGAGGTCCGCGAGCGATGCGAACAGCGCGCCCGCTTCTAGCACGGCATCGAGCCCTTCCATCGCCGGATTGAACGCGACGCCGGCCACGCCCGCGCGATGCAGCGCCGCAAGCTCGCTTCTGGCGATGTCGTTATCGACCACCGCGATGCCGCGAAAGCGTCCTGCGCAGGTTTCCAGCGCGTCGAGCAGGCAGCGGTTGTCGGTCCGGTAGCCGCTCGTCGGGCCGACGAGCAGCGCATGGCGCACGCCGTAGGCATCCATCACGCGGACGAGCTGCGCAGCCGTGCCGATCTCCTGCTGCGCCGGCCGATACGGCGTGTCATCGCGATACGGAAAGCGCGCGGGATCGAATACGTGACAGTGGCAGTCGATCTTGTCTTCTTCGAACAGCGTCATCTCAGGTTTCCTCTTTCACAAGCGCGGCGTTCCTGTCGACGATGCGCCGCGCCGAGCCGTACGCGCGCGCGAGCCGAACCTCGGCGGGCAGCGACGGAAACGGCATCTCGACGCTCAACGCCGTATCGGCTGGTAACGCGCGCAACAGCCCGTCGAGCGGCAGCGCGCCTTCGCCCGGCGGCAGGCGGTCGGCACGCGCTTCATGAATCGCTTCGTCGTCGCTGGCAGGCAGACGCGCGCGCGCATCGCAGAGTTGCGCGGCGCCGATCCATCCGGACGGCATCGCGGCGACGTCGTCCGGCGTGCCGCCCGAGCGCGACAGATGCAGCGCGTCGACGAGCACGGCGATATTCGGATGCGCGACCCGCGCGATCATTGCGCGGGCTTGCGCCAGCGACGCCACATGCCGCCAGCGCATGAATTCCAGATCGATGCGCAAACCGTACGTCCGACCGAGTTCTGCAAGCGCGGCGAGATGGTCCGCGAGCCGCGCCGGGTCCGGATCGTCGCCCGACACGTTCACGCAGCGCGCACCCAGCGAAGCCGCCGTTTCGAAGAGTAGCGCAAACGAAGCGGGCACGAGTTCCGGCACGACGGGAATGAACTCGACATCGTGAACCGCGATGCCCTCGCCCGCGAGCGCGTCCTGCAATTCACGATGCGCGGCGGTGCCGGGCATCGTCGGCCAGGCAATCGCGCCGGGCACCGCCGGATGCATGCGCAGACCGACCGCAGCGAAACCGGCACGCGCGGCGAGCCGGACCCACGGCACCGGCGCGACCTCCAGCGCGGTCAGATGCGCGGCGGCGAGCGGCCGCGCGGCGAGTCGAGCGGCGTTCAATAGGTGGCCCTCCCGCCCGTCAGATCGAAGGTGAAGCCCGTCGTGAAGCTGCACGCGGGACTGGCGATCCAGCTCACCATCGCGCCGACTTCATCGATCTGCAGGAAGCGGCCCATCGGAATCTTCGCCTTGCTCGCCTCGATATGCTGGTCCGACATCTCGTGGAACAGCTCCGTCTCGACCATCGCCGGCGCGACGCAATTGATCAGCACGTTGTCGCGCGCCAGCTCCTTCGCGGCGGACTTGGTGAACGCGATCACGCCCGCCTTCGCCGCGGAGTAAGCGCAGATGTACTGCACGCCCTCCTTGCCCGCGATCGACGCGACATTGACGATCCGCCCGCCCCCGCGCGCGCGCATATGCGGGATCGCGACGCGGCAGCAGTAGAACACGCTGTTCAGGTCGACGGCCAGCACGCGCTGCCACGCATCGACGGGATACTCCCAGCTCGGCACGACGGGACCGTTGATGCCCGCGTTGTTCACGAGGATGTCGACGCGGCCGAGCGCCTCGAGCGTCGCACCGAATGCGCGTTCGACCGATTCGTACGACGCGACATCGACCGGTTGCAGGTGATCGGGTTCGAAGCCGAGACGCTGTGCGTCGCAGCCGGCGATATCGAGATCCCAGATCGCGACGCGCGCGCCGTCGGCTTTCAGCTTGCGGGCGATGCCCAGGCCGATCCCGCGCGCCGCGCCCGTGACGATGGCTACCTGGCCGTCGAGAGAATGACTCATTGAGATGATTTCCCTGCGTGGTTCAGTTGGAGGAGGAAGCGGACGCCGCAAACTCGATGCGCCTGATGTCGCCGACGACGAAGACATATGAAAGCGCGCCGAGCAGCGTGACGCCCGAGATGAAGGCGAGCGCGTAGACGAACGAGCCGGTCGCGTTGACGATCAGCCCGATCACGAGCGGCGTCACGATGCCCGCCGCGTTCGCGAACAGATTGAAGATGCCGCCGCTCAGGCCCAGCAGGCCCTTCGGCGCGATATCGGAGACGATCATCCACGCCAGCGCCGACATCCCTTGCGCGAAGTACGCGACGCACAGAATCGCGATCACCAGGCTGATCGAATCGACATAGTTCGCCAGCACGATGCTCGATGCGGCGACGAGACCGGCGATCACCGGCAGCTTGCGCGACCAGTTCAGCGAGATGCCACGGCGCAGCATGGCATCGGAAATCCAGCCGCCCGCGAGCGTCCCGACCGACGCGGCGATGAACGGCAGCACCGCGACCATGCCGACCTTGAGCCACGGCATGTGGCGTTCGGTGACGAGATAGGTCGGGAACCAGGTGAGGAAGAACACGTTGGTCGAATTGCACGCGAACTGGCCGATGCAGATGCCGAGCATGCTGCGGCGGCGCAGGAGCGCGGCGATATCGGCCCAGCGAAAGCGCGTCGCCTGCTGGCTGCCGTCGACCACGCCGCCGCCGCTCGCGATGTAATCCAGTTCGGCGCGGTTCGCGCGGGTCGACTCATGCGGTTCGCGAAAGCGCATGAGCCAGACCGCGCCGAACGCGACCCCGACCGCGCCGACGATGCCGAACAGCGCGCGCCATCCATAGAGATGATCGATCCAGAAAAGCAGCGGGCTCAGGAACGCGAGACCGACATATTCGGCGAAGGTGTAGACGCCCGTCGCGCGGGCACGCTCGCTCTGCGGAAACCAGATCGCGACGACGCGGCTGTTGGTCGGAAAGCACGGCGCTTCGGCGATGCCGATCAGGAGCCGCATGATCAGCAGCGAGACGAAACCCGTCGCGAGCCCTTGCAGCCCGGTGAACAGCGACCACAGCGTCAGCGCGAAGAAATAGGTCCAGCGGGTGCCGATGCGGTCGAGCATCACGCCGCCCGGAATCTGTGACGCGGTGTAAGTCCACGAGAAAGCGGAGAAGATCACGCCCATCAGCGCGGGCGTCAGGCCCAGTTCGTGGCTCATGCCGGGCGCCGCGATCCCGGCGACGCTGCGATCGAGGTAGTTGATCATCGTGCCGATCGCGAGCAGCGCGAGGATGCCGAAGCGCGCCCGGGTGCGCGTCGCGGCGGGCGCGGCGGCGATGGCATCACTTGCCATCGATTGGGTCTGGTTCATCGTGTCTCCATCCATTTGTTTGATGACTGGTATGCCTGGAGATACTAGAGAGATGACAGACCGCTGTCGTATGCCCAGTTTCAGCTAACCTATAACCTTTGGTTAATCACTGATTCGGAGGCGGAGGAACGATGCGCTTCAAGCTGCGGCAAATGGAAGTGTTTCGCGCGGTGATGCTGACCGGCTCGATCAATGCGGCCTCGAAGATGCTGTACGTATCGCAACCGGCAGTCAGCAAGCTCGTCGCGCACACGGAGACGACACTGGGCCTGCGCCTCTTCGAGCGCGCGAAAGGCCGGCTGATCCCGACCGCCGAGGCGCAGGCGCTCTTTCGCGAAGTGGAGCAGGTCTATCAGGCGGCGCTGCGCGTCGACGAATTCGCGCGGGCGCTCGCGCTCGGGCCGGCGAGTCTTCTGCGTATCTCGTGCAGCCCGTCGCTTGCGCCCGCGATCGTCGCGCCGGCCATCGTCGAATTGAAACGGCAGTTGCCGGGACTCAGGGTCGACTGGCATACGACGCTCATGGCCGACATGCCGCTCGAAGTGCTGAGCAAGACGGTCGATGTCGCGGTGACGTCGCTGCCGATCGAGCATGAGCATCTCGAAGTCGTGCCGTTCATGCGCGGACGCATGGTGTGCGTGCTGCCGCCGGATCATCCGTTCGCGGCGCGCGAGCGGATCGCGCTCGCGGATCTTAAGAGCGAACCGATGATCCTCTTCAGGCGCGACATCCCGTTCGGCACGATGATCGCGCGGGCATGCCAGCAGGCCGACGTCGAACTGACCTCCGTGGTCGACGTGACGCGCGCCGATCAGGCGCTCGCGCTCGTGCGCGGCGGGCTCGGGCTCGCCATCGTCGACGAGTATGCGACCGGCGGCGTGGATTGCGTGGTGCGCCCGCTCGTCGAGGATCTGGAGATGGTGTCGACGTTCGTCTACTCGAAGTTCTCGCCGCCGTCGCGAAGCGCGATGGCGTTGATGCAGGCCGTCTGCCGCCGCGCCGACGAACTGGGCAGACGGATCGGCGGGGTCAATCTTTAGCCAGGCTCGCCAGTCTCCTTCAGCCAGTCCACGAAGTCGCGCATATGCACGGGCTTGTCCGCATCGAGCGGGATCAGCGCGTAGTAGGTCGAGCCTTTCGCGGTCAGATCGGGAAACGGCATCTGCACGCGGCCGACCGCGCAATCGGTGTCGAGCGTCGGAAAGGGTCCGATGCCGAAGCCCAGTCCATCGACCACGGCCTGCAGCGTGACGAAGAAGTGATCGAATCGCAACGTGCGGTTGGCGCGCAGCGATGCATGCCCCGCCGCTTCGAGCCACGCTTCCCAGTCGCCGGGACGGGTCTCGCTCGTCAGCCAGGTTTCGGCGGCCAGTTGCTCCACGCTCAACACGCCGGCGCGCGCGAGCAACGCCGGACTCGCGATGACCGTGTTGTGCTCCTGGAACAGCTGCCAGCTCTGGAACTGCCCGCCCGGCGGCACATGGCGGCGGATCGCCAGGTCGAAGCTGCCCCGCAACGCCGGCTCGGTCGACATCGCCGTGGAGACGCGCACGTCGACATCCGGATAGCGCTCGGCAAACAGCGGCAACTTCGGGATCAGCCAGCGCATCGCCACGGTGGCCGACGCGCTCACGCGAATGACCTTCACGCGCTGATTCTTGCCGTAGCGCTCGGCGGCATCGGCGATGTGATCGAACGCCGCGCTGATCTCACGGGCGAAAGCGCGCGCGTGCGGCGATGCGACCATGCTCTGGCCGTCGCGCGCGAACAGCGGCTGGCCGAGCCAGTCTTCCAGATTCGCGATGTGGCGGCTGATCGCGCCGTGCGTCAGATTGAGCTCGCGCGCGGCGGCGGAATAGCTGCCGGCGCGGGCCGCGACTTCGAACACGCGCAGTGCGTTCAGCGGTGGGAGCTTGTGTCTCATATGTGATTTTTTCTGACAGGTATCGCGTCTTTTTTTCGATTGTGTGAGCGCATCGCTCATCTTACGCTGGGTCTGTCTCAACCAGAAAAGGTGCGCTCATGTCCTCCCAGATCATCGTCAATGCCCGCCACTACAGAATGCCTGCCGCGCCGACCATCGTGGTCTGCGTCGACGGCTGCGAGCAGGAATACATCAATCAGGCCATCCTCGCCGGTCAGGCGCCGTTCCTCGCGAAGCTCGCGGGGTTCGGCACGGTGCTGACCGGCGACTGCGTGCTGCCGTCATTCACCAACCCGAACAACGTGTCGATCGTGACCGGCGCACCGCCCGCCGTGCACGGCATCTGCGGCAACTTCTTTTTCGACGAAGACACGCGCACCGAAGTCCTGATGAACGATCCGAAGTATCTGCGCGCGCCGACCATCCTCGCGGAAATGGCGCGCGCGGGCCAGCGCGTGGCCGTCGTCACCGCGAAAGACAAGCTGCGCGCGCTGCTCGGACACGGCCTGCGCGGCGTCTGCTTCTCGGCGGAAAAGGCCGATCAGCTCGATGTCGAAGTGCATGGCGTGGCCGGCATGATCGAACGCATTGGCATGCCGCTGCCTTCGGTGTACAGCGCGGAGCTGTCCGAGTTCGTGTTCGCGGCGGGGCTGTCGTTGCTGCGGCGCGAGCGTCCGGACCTGATGTATCTGTCCACGACCGATTACGTGCAGCACAAGCACGCGCCGGGCACGCCGGAAGCCAACGCGTTTTACGCGATGATGGACCGCTATTTCGCGCAGTATCACGACGAAGGCGCGGTGCTCGCGATCACCGCCGATCACGGCATGAACGCGAAGACCGATTCGATCGGGCGGCCGCGCATCGTGTATCTGCAGGACCGGCTCGATGCGCGCTTCGGCAACCAGAGCACGCGCGTCATCCTGCCGATCACCGATCCCTATGTGGTCCATCACGGCGCGCTCGGCTCCTACGCGACGGTGTATGTCGGCGAACGCGAACGGCAGCATGAGGTGACGGATTTCATTGCGGGCATCGCGGGCGTCGAGGCCGTGTTGACGCGCGCGCAGGCATGCGAGCGTTTCGAATTGCCGCCGGACCGCATCGGCGATCTCGTGGTGCTGGGCGAGCGGCTCACCGCGCTCGGCAGCGCCGCCGACAAGCACGATCTCTCGGGTCTCACCGTACCGCTGCGTTCGCACGGCGGCGCGTCCGAACAGAAGGTGCCGCTGCTCTTCAACCGCAAGCTGAGCGGTATCGACGATGCGCGACGGCTGCGCAATTTCGACGCATTCGATCTCGCGCTCAATCACCTCGCCTGACCACGACACCCCGCGAGCGCGACGAAGAATCGCGCCATAAGGAGACATCATGCCCTCGGATACACCCGACGTTCTGGATTACGAAAGATCTCGCCGCGAGACCACGCTTGCGCAATACAAATGGCGTGCGCTCGTCGGTGTCACGTTTTGCTATCTGTTTTACTACACCGGGCGGCAGACGCTCGGCTTCGCGGTCAGCGGCATCCAGCTCGATTACGGGCTGTCGAAGTACGAGATCGGCTGGATCAGCGCGACGATGCTGTGGTGCTATGCGGGCGGCCAGTTCATCAACGGCAATCTCGGCGACAAGCTCGGCGGCAAGACGATGATGATCGCGGGCGCGCTGCTCTCGCTCGCGGCCAACTGGCTGTTCAGCTTCGGTCACACGTTCCTGTTCTTTCTGCTCGCGTGGGGCCTGAACGGCTATTTCCAGTCGATGGGCTTCGCGCCAGGCAGCCGCCTGCTGTCGAACTGGTGGGGCAGCAAGCATCGCGGTTTCGTGTACGGGGTGTATGTGGGGTTTTCGGGCTTTTCGTCGGTGCTCGCGTATATCCTGCCCGTGCTGATTCTCGGCTCGATGCATCTCGGCTGGGTCTGGATCTTCCGGCTGGCGCCGCTTTCCATGTTGCTTGGCGCGCTGGTGCTGCTCATCTTCGTCGCGGAACGTCCTGAGGACAAGCATCTGCCCGCCGTCGACAGACTCGCGCAAGAAGACGCGCCCTCTTCCGCCGGCGACGATCTGAGCAGCGCGCAGCGTTATCTGCTCGTGCTAAAGAACTGGAAGCTTTACATCACCGGGCTCGCGATCGGGTTTCAGAACGCCGCGCGCTATGCGCTGGTCGTCTGGGTGCCGGTGCATTTTCTCGGTATGGACTGGAAGACCTCGACTGCGCTCATCGATCCGAAGTGGATCACGGTGGCGTTGCCGATCGGCATGGCGCTCGGCTCGCTGTCGAACAGCTGGATCTCCGACGTGCTGTTTCGGGGCAAGCGCTACGTCGCGATCGTCTGCTACATGGTGCTCGCCTCGGTCACGGCGATGTGCATGATGCTCGTTCCGCACGGCAGCATGACCGGCGTCGCCCTGCTGTTTCTGTGCGGATTCTTCGTGTTCGGTCCCGCGTCATCGTTCTGGGCGCTGTGCCCCGATCTGTTCGGGCGGCGTGCGGCAGGCACCGCGACAGGCGTGCTCAACACGATGTCGTACGCGTTCGCGGGCATCGGTGAACCGGTGATCGGACATGTCATCGACGCGACGGGGCAGACCACGATCATCTTTCCCATTGTCGCAGGGCTCTGCGCGGCGAGCGCGCTTATGTCGATGCTGATCAAGCGTTGATGTCAGGTCGACAAACGCAAAAACCCCACCTTTGCGGGGTGGGGTTTTTGTTTTACGGCATGAGGAGCCTGACGATTACCTACTTTCACACGGGAGCTCCGCACTATCATCGGCGTGGAGTCGTTTCACGGTCCTGTTCGGGATGGGAAGGGGTGGGACCGACTCGCTATGGTCATCAGGCATGACTTGTTGTTGAGCGCCTGTGGGCGCACAACCAATCTGGGAAGAAGCGGTAAAGAATTCGGGTGGCGATTGTCGCACACGCTGTGACTCGCCAGTGCGGGCTCCTGAGGAGGCACAAACACACTGGTTATAGGATCAAGCCTTACGGGCAATTAGTATCAGTTAGCTCAATGCATTACTGCACTTACACACCTGACCTATCAACGTCCTGGTCTGGAACGACCCTTCAAGGGGCTCGAAGCCCCGGGGATATCTCATCTTAAGGCGAGTTTCCCGCTTAGATGCTTTCAGCGGTTATCTCTTCCGAACATAGCTACCCGGCGATGCCACTGGCGTGACAACCGGTACACCAGAGGTTCGTCCACTCCGGTCCTCTCGTACTAGGAGCAGCCCCCTTCAAATATCCAACGCCCACGGCAGATAGGGACCAAACTGTCTCACGACGTTTTAAACCCAGCTCACGTACCTCTTTAAATGGCGAACAGCCATACCCTTGGGACCGGCTACAGCCCCAGGATGAGATGAGCCGACATCGAGGTGCCAAACACCGCCGTCGATATGAACTCTTGGGCGGTATCAGCCTGTTATCCCCAGAGTACCTTTTATCCGTTGAGCGATGGCCCTTCCATACAGAACCACCGGATCACTATGACCTGCTTTCGCACCTGCTCGACTTGTCGGTCTCGCAGTTAAGCACGCTTATGCCATTGCACTATCAGCACGATTTCCGACCGTACCTAGCGTACCTTCGTACTCCTCCGTTACACTTTGGGAGGAGACCGCCCCAGTCAAACTGCCTACCATGCACTGTCCCCGATCCAGATCATGGACCAAGGTTAGAACCTCAAACAAACCAGGGTGGTATTTCAAGGACGGCTCCACGCAAACTAGCGTTCACGCTTCATAGCCTCCCACCTATCCTACACAGATCGGTTCAAAGTCCAATGCAAAGCTACAGTAAAGGTTCATGGGGTCTTTCCGTCTAGCCGCGGGGAGATTGCATCATCACAAACACTTCAACTTCGCTGAGTCTCGGGAGGAGACAGTGTGGCCATCGTTACGCCATTCGTGCAGGTCGGAACTTACCCGACAAGGAATTTCGCTACCTTAGGACCGTTATAGTTACGGCCGCCGTTTACCGGGACTTCAATCAAGAGCTTGCACCCCATCATTTAATCTTCCGGCACCGGGCAGGCGTCACACCCTATACGTCCACTTTCGTGTTTGCAGAGTGCTGTGTTTTTATTAAACAGTCGCAGCCACCAGTTTATTGCAACCCTTTCACCCTCCTGGCGCAGGCCAGTCAAGCTACAAGGGCGTACCTTATCCCGAAGTTACGGTACCAATTTGCCGAGTTCCTTCTCCCGAGTTCTCTCAAGCGCCTTAGAATACTCATCTCGCCCACCTGTGTCGGTTTGCGGTACGGTCACTATTAGACTGAAGCTTAGAGGCTTTTCTTGGAACCACTTCCAATTGCTTCGCTTCCTAAGAAGCTCGCGCCACACCCTTGAATTACGCGCCCGGATTTGCCTAAGCGCCTTCTCCAATGCAGCGACCGGGACGTCCAACACCCGGACAACCTTCCGCGATCCGTCCCCCCATCGCATCTAACAATGGTGCAGGAATATTGACCTGCTTCCCATCAGCTACGCATTTCTGCCTCGCCTTAGGGGCCGACTCACCCTACGCCGATGAACGTTGCGTAGGAAACCTTGGGCTTACGGCGAGGGGGCTTTTCACCCCCTTTATCGCTACTCATGTCAGCATTCGCACTTCCGATACCTCCAGCACGCTTTTCAACGCACCTTCGCAGGCTTACGGAACGCTCTCCTACCACACACGTATCTTTCAACGTGTATCCGCAGCTTCGGTGACTGGCTTGAGCCCCGTTACATCTTCCGCGCAGGACGACTCGATCAGTGAGCTATTACGCTTTCTTTAAAGGGTGGCTGCTTCTAAGCCAACCTCCTGACTGTTTTAGCCTTCCCACTTCGTTTCCCACTTAGCCAATCTTTGGGACCTTAGCTGGCGGTCTGGGTTGTTTCCCTCTTGACACCGGACGTTAGCACCCGATGTCTGTCTCCCGTGATTGCACTCTTCGGTATTCGGAGTTTGCTATGGCGTAGTAATCCGCAATGGACCCCACAACCATGACAGTGCTCTACCCCCGAAGGTGATACACGAGGCACTACCTAAATAGTTTTCGGAGAGAACCAGCTATTTCCAAGTTTGTTTAGCCTTTCACCCCTATCCACAGCTCATCCCCTAACTTTTCAACGTTAGTGGGTTCGGTCCTCCAGTACGTGTTACCGCACCTTCAACCTGGCCATGGATAGATCACTTGGTTTCGGGTCTACGCCCAGCAACTGATCGCCCTATTCGGACTCGCTTTCGCTACGCCTGCCTTAATCAGTTAAGCTCGCTACTGAACGTAAGTCGCTGACCCATTATACAAAAGGTACGCCGTCACCCGTTTCCAGGCTCCGACTGTTTGTATGCATGCGGTTTCAGGATCTATTTCACTCCCCTCCCGGGGTTCTTTTCGCCTTTCCCTCACGGTACTGGTTCACTATCGGTCGATCACGAGTATTTAGCCTTGGAGGATGGTCCCCCCATCTTCAGACAGGATTTCACGTGTCCCGCCCTACTTGTCGTACACCTAGTTCTTTCAACCTATTTTCGCCTACAGGGCTATCACCTGCTAGGGCCGCACTTTCCAGAGCGTTCGGCTAATAAGTCAAATAAAGAGTACAGGCTGATCCCATTTCGCTCGCCACTACTCTGGGAATCTCGGTTGATTTCTTTTCCTGCGGTTACTTAGATGTTTCAGTTCACCGCGTTCGCTTCACTGGACCTATGTATTCAGTCCAGGATGACCCATACGGGCCGGGTTTCCCCATTCGGACATCTACGGATCAAAGCTCGTTTGCCAGCTCCCCGTAGCTTTTCGCAGGCTACCGCGTCCTTCATCGCCTGTGATCGCCAAGGCATCCACCACATGCACTTGTTCGCTTGACCCTATAACGAGTGTGTCTGAGCGATCAGAGTTAGCGCTTTAGCGCTTACTCTGATCTCATCCCCGCAAGGGGACGACTCATTTCGCTATAGGCTGAGTATTCGCGTTGTGCCGTATTCCAAAGCAATCTTTCGATCACCTTTTCATACTTGATACAATCACTACCCTGAGCGCTTACTCACACCCATCTCTAAGTGCTTTCAGCAACTCTCTTTACTACTTCTTCCAGATTGTTAAAGAACGTTTAGCCGACAAGCGTGTTGCACTGCTTGCAGCATCAACTGGCTATAGTCGCCAATGCTTAAGGTTCGCTGCCGTTTTTAGCAGAACCCTAAGCATTGAGGACTTGGTGGAGGATGACGGGATCGAACCGACGACCCCCTGCTTGCAAAGCAGGTGCTCTCCCAGCTGAGCTAATCCCCCTTCATGGCCTGACTAGGAACTGTTGCTCCGTCAGCACGCCTCTCTCGGGTGGTGGGTCTGGTTGGATTCGAACCAACGACCCCCGCCTTATCAAGACGGTGCTCTAACCGACTGAGCTACAGACCCTTAGCCTGTCTTTCTTACAGCCGATAAGCGTGAGCGCTTAATGTTGAAGTGCGAAGCTCGAGAAAGGAGGTGATCCAGCCGCACCTTCCGATACGGCTACCTTGTTACGACTTCACCCCAGTCATGAATCCCACCGTGGTAAGCGCCCTCCTTGCGGTTAGGCTACCTACTTCTGGTGAAACCCACTCCCATGGTGTGACGGGCGGTGTGTACAAGACCCGGGAACGTATTCACCGCGGCATGCTGATCCGCGATTACTAGCGATTCCAGCTTCACGCAGTCGAGTTGCAGACTGCGATCCGGACTACGATCGGTTTTCTGGGATTGGCTCCACCTCGCGGCTTGGCAACCCTCTGTTCCGACCATTGTATGACGTGTGAAGCCCTACCCATAAGGGCCATGAGGACTTGACGTCATCCCCACCTTCCTCCGGTTTGTCACCGGCAGTCTCCTTAGAGTGCTCTTGCGTAGCAACTAAGGACAAGGGTTGCGCTCGTTGCGGGACTTAACCCAACATCTCACGACACGAGCTGACGACAGCCATGCAGCACCTGTGCGCCGGTTCTCTTTCGAGCACTCCCACCTCTCAGCGGGATTCCGACCATGTCAAGGGTAGGTAAGGTTTTTCGCGTTGCATCGAATTAATCCACATCATCCACCGCTTGTGCGGGTCCCCGTCAATTCCTTTGAGTTTTAATCTTGCGACCGTACTCCCCAGGCGGTCAACTTCACGCGTTAGCTACGTTACTAAGGAAATGAATCCCCAACAACTAGTTGACATCGTTTAGGGCGTGGACTACCAGGGTATCTAATCCTGTTTGCTCCCCACGCTTTCGTGCATGAGCGTCAGTGTTGGCCCAGGGGGCTGCCTTCGCCATCGGTATTCCTCCACATCTCTACGCATTTCACTGCTACACGTGGAATTCTACCCCCCTCTGCCACACTCAAAGCCTGCCAGTCACCAATGCAGTTCCCAGGTTAAGCCCGGGGATTTCACATCGGTCTTAACAGACCGCCTGCGCACGCTTTACGCCCAGTAATTCCGATTAACGCTCGCACCCTACGTATTACCGCGGCTGCTGGCACGTAGTTAGCCGGTGCTTATTCTTCCGGTACCGTCATCCCACCACCATATTAGGGCGATGGTTTTCTTTCCGGACAAAAGTGCTTTACAACCCGAAGGCCTTCTTCACACACGCGGCATTGCTGGATCAGGGTTGCCCCCATTGTCCAAAATTCCCCACTGCTGCCTCCCGTAGGAGTCTGGGCCGTGTCTCAGTCCCAGTGTGGCTGGTCGTCCTCTCAGACCAGCTACAGATCGTCGCCTTGGTAGGCCTTTACCCCACCAACTAGCTAATCTGCCATCGGCCGCCCCTATAGCGCGAGGTCCTGAAGGATCCCCCGCTTTCTTCCGTAGATCGTATGCGGTATTAATCCGGCTTTCGCCGGGCTATCCCCCACTACAGGACACGTTCCGATGTATTACTCACCCGTTCGCCACTCGCCACCAGGGTTGCCCCCGTGCTGCCGTTCGACTTGCATGTGTAAGGCATGCCGCCAGCGTTCAATCTGAGCCAGGATCAAACTCTTCAGTTCAAACCTGTTACTGTTTTTCGGTTCCGTTAAGAACCGGTCGCTCACTCAACGTACTGACGATGATTGTTCATCCTAAGATGAAAAACCTTCCTCTGATACTTCGTGTGAGACTCTTGATACTTTTGCTTTTGCTTCAGCCCCGAAAGACTGAAACCGCACTCGCTATCAAGCGCCCACACTTATCGGCTGTTAGTTTTTAAAGAGCATTGCGCTAAGAATTTGCTTCGCGGGTTATCTGCTTTCGCTTGCTTTCTTGCGCGCCGTCATTCAACGGGAGGCGAATTATGCAGACTGATTTTCGTATCGTCAAGCGTCTTTTTTAAAAAACTTATCGAGTCAAATTTACCGCGGTCATTCGCGATCCCGCATCGACGCGCTGCGCGCAGCGCTCATCGATGCCCATGCTGCTTGAGAAAACTCATCAGGGCGGCAAACGCCGGTGGCACGCCCGGATCGGCGGCCTCGAGTTCGAGCTTGCCGTCATCCCCGGCGATGCTGATCCGATAGCTCCGCGCATCCGGCACCGGCTTCTTCGCGCTCGGTCGAGCCGTGCCGCCCTCCGCGCGCGCAGCCGAAACCAGTTTGGCGAACTCGGCGCTCTCGTCGGGCGACAAACCCGCCGCTTGCACGACGATCGGCCGCGCAAGCCCCGGAAAAAACCCCACCCCGCCTTCGATGAACAATTCCGCGCGCATCACAGGACACCAACCTGATGCCACGCCTGAGTGACCGCCTTCGATTCCGCGCTGTTCGTCCCGAACAGCCGATTGGCGTTCGACACGGTGAGACGCGCGAAACTCTTGAAGCCCGTCGTCGCCTTGATGTGCGAATCGTTCAGCGTCTCATACCAGATGCGCCCCGCCTTTTCCCATGCGTTACCGCCGATATCGAGCGCCGCTAGACAGAACGCGCGATTCGGAATGCCCGAATTGATGTGAACGCCGCCGTTGTCCTGCGTCGTCTGAACATACCCGCTCATGGTCGACGGCTGCGGATCCTTGCCGAGCACCGGGTCGTCGTACGCCGTGCCCGGTTCTTTCATGGAGCGCAATGCGACGCCCTTCACGCCCTTCGCAAGCAGCCCCGCTCCGATCAGCCAGTCGGCCTTATCGGCCGTCTGCTTCAGCGTGTATTGCTTGATCAGCGAACCAAACACATCGGAGACGGATTCGTTGAGCGCGCCCGCCTGCCCCGAATATGCGAGTTCGGCCGTGTGCTCCGTCACGCCGTGCGTCAGTTCATGGCCGATCACATCGAGCGAGATGGTGAAGCGATTGAAGAGCTCGCCGTCGCCATCCCCGAAGACCATCTGCTGCGAATTCCAGAACGCGTTGTCGTACTTGTCGCCGAAATGCACCGTGCCGATGAGCGGCATGCCGGCGTCATCGATCGAATTGCGTTGAAAGACCTCGAGATAGAACTCGAAGGTATCGCCGAGGCCATCGTATGCTTCGTCGACGCAAGGATCCTTTGTCTTTTTCGCGCCCTCCGCGCGCACGATGGTCCCCGGCAGTGTCTCCGTATTCTTCGCGGTATAGATGGTCCGGTGCACGACCGGCGCGACGGCGGGCATCTGCCCCGCGCGCCTGGGCTGGAGCGTCGCGGCCTGCACGGAGCGGAATTGCCGGAACGTATGGTCCGCCGACAGGGTATCGATGGCGAGCGAGCGCTGCTTGGCCGAGCCGTTTTTCGCGATTGCCGCGAGCATGTGCGGTGGCAAGATGCAATAGATCGAATGAGCGCGCCCTGAGCGGGAACCGATGCACATGATTGCCTCCTGAACGTGAAAAGGAAGGTGGGAAACCACGCGCGGCGCTTTTCTCCATGTTGCTAATGGGAAAATGAGTGAACCTGTCGATGAAGAAGTCACGTTCGCGCCAGATCATCATAGGTACTCCAGATAGTGCCGACACGTCAATCGTTCCGACTGATCCGCTAAATGTCCCGATGCGTGATCGATCCGGACCACGAAAAGCTCCCGATATAATCAGCGTTGTCATTCAACCAGGACATCGCATGAAATCAGTCATCGCTCTCATCGCAGCATCCGCTATCGCATCGACCGCGTTCGCCGCCAACAGCATCGACAAGTTGCCGTCGGGCGTCGTCGTCGAGCATCTCAAGCAAGGCACCGGTCCGCAACCAACGGCCGACGACATCGTGCGCGTCAATTATCGCGGCACGCTCGCGAACGGCACCGAGTTCGACAACTCGGAAAAACACGGCGGACCTGCGACATTCCCGCTCGGCCGCGTGATTCCGTGCTGGACCCAGGGCGTGCAGAAGATGAAGGTCGGCGGCAAGGCCAAACTGACCTGCCCGGCAGCGACCGCTTACGGCGATCGCGGTGTCGGCGCCATCCCGCCGAACAGCGATCTCACGTTCGAGGTCGAACTGCTCGGCATCGGCAAGTAATCGAGCCTTAAAACGACGGGACGCGCGACGCGATCAGGCGTCGCGCGTCCCGTCGCACGAACTGCGAGCGTCGATGTGTAGAATGGCCACGTCCCTAAGCGCAAGGCCCGCCGCATTCATTACGAATAGCTGATAAGAGAGCCGAATCGCAAGACAAATTTAAGGAGACGAACATGTGGTTTGTCGGCAAAAGCGAACTGCTCTCTCTGATCCAACATCATTGCCTCGATGAGGTGATGCCCGCCTTCAGCGACCATCGCACGCTTCGCAAGAACACCATCGTGTATCGCCCGGATGAGTCGAGCGAACACGTCTATTTGCTCAAGAGCGGCAGCGTGAGGCTGTTCCGTCTCACGGAAGACGGGCAGGAAATCACGCTCGCGTTCGTCAAGGCAGGCATGATCTTCGGCGACGGCGACGTGCTCAACCAGGCGAACTATTCGCATCACGCTCAGACGCTCGCGCCCAGCATGGTCTGCTATATCCGCAAGCGAGACTTCAAGGACCTGCTCGCACGCTACGAGGTCATCAATGAATTCGTGTTACGAAATCATTATTTGCGCTGGCAGGAAGCGCAGCAGCTCATCGAAAACCTCTCGCTGCACGACGTCAGAAAGCGTCTGACGAACCTTCTCGTGATGTTCGCGGGACAGGTCGGCGCGCCCTGCGATTACCTTGAACAGGGCGATGCGATTCTGATCGACCTTCCGATCGCGCAGGACAAGCTCGCGGAATTCATCGGCACGTCGCGTGAGTCGGTGAACCGACATTTCAGCGATCTCAAGGCCGAAGGACTCGTCGACATGCGCGAGCGCAAGATCGTGCTCACGCCCGCATTCGTCGCGCGTTTCCTCAACAAGGCTCAGCCGAGCGCGACGCCGGCCCTCGCGTCGCTCTGAGCGAGCGCGCGCTTCACGGCGGCCACGCCGCTTTGCGGGCTCGACAGCACCGGCACCGGCAATGCATCGAGCGTCGGCACGAGCCGCGCCATCGACACTTGCGCGAGCACGATCACATCGACATGATCGGCAAGCTCGACGATCGCGCGTCTGAGGATATCGTCGTGCTTCGCCCCGTCGCCGGCCAATAGCGCTTCGAACGCGCCCTCGGCGATGCATTCCGTCACGTCCACCTTGCGTTCGTGCTGCACGGCCTTCCTGCGAATCAGACGCGCCGTCGGCTCGAGCGTGGTCGACACCGTCGCCACGACACCGACACGCGCGCCGAGCGCGCAGGCCTGCTCCGCCATTGCTTCGTCCACCTTGATGATCGGCGTGCGAATCATGCCGCGCAGCACGTCCGTCGCTTCGCCCACCGACGAGCACGCATTGAGGATGAGGTCCGCGCCCATCGCCTGCGCGTTCGACATATAGCTGAAAAGGCGCGCCGTCACTTCGGGCGTCAGGCGGCCGGCGGCCCGCACATCGGCGAGCAGGCTGTCGTCGACGATATTGACGACGCGCGCATCCGGCAACTGCTGCGCGAATTGCGCCTTCAAAGGCTCGACGGTCACTGGTCCGGTGTGCACTACAACGATCATGGTCATGACTGGTCCGTATTCGTTCGTGGATGATCAGGCGGTGGCGAGCGCCATCACCTTTTCCTGCGATGCTTCGGCGCGACTCAGTTCGCCGCTGATGCGGCCTTCGCGCACGGTCAGGATGCGGTCGCTCAGCGCAAGCACTTCGAGCAGATCCGATGAAATGACGATCACGCCGATGCCCTGCGCCGCGAGCCTCGCGATGAGCGCATGCACCTCCGCCTTCGCGCCGACATCGATGCCGCGCGTGGGCTCATCGACGATCAGGACTTTCGGATTGCGCGCCACCCATTTCGCGATGACGATCTTCTGTTGATTGCCGCCGCTCAGGTTCACGACTTTCTGCTCGACACCCGGCGTCTTGATGCCGAGCATGCGTACGTACTGCTGGCAGCTTTCGCGTTCGCGCGCGTATTGCACGAACTGAAACGGCGAATAGCGTCGCAGATGCGTGAGGCTGAAGTTCTCGCGCACGCTCATGCCGAGCACGAGGCCTTGCGCCTTGCGATCCTCGGTGACGAAGCCGATGCCCGCGCGAATCGCATCGTGCGGATTGCGAATCCTGACCGGCGCGCCGTCGATCGAAACCGTTCCGGTCGATGCGCGCATGCCGAAGATCATCTCCATGATCTCGGTGCGCCCGGAACCGACGAGGCCCGCGATACCCAGCACTTCGCCGCGATGCAGGGTGAAGCCGATATCGCGGATCCGCGCCTCCGCCTTTTTCACCGGCCTGAGCGACAGGCCGCGAACTTCGAGCACAGGCGTGCCGCTCGCATGCGATTGCGGCTCGCCGTAGAGTTCGCTGAGTTCGCGATCCACCATCTGCCGCACCAGCGTTTCGCGCGTCACTTGCGCAATCGGCGCGGTGCTTACCGTGCGGCCATCGCGCAAGACCGTCACGCGATCCGCGAGATCGAAGATCTCTTCGAGACGATGCGAGATGTACACGACCGCGATGCCGCGCTCGCGCAGACGCTTCACGAGGCCGAGCAGCACGCTCGTCTCGTGATGACTCAGCGATGCGGTGGGCTCGTCCATGATGATCGCCTTCGACTGCGCGCTAAGCGCCTTGGCAATTTCGATCATCTGCTGCTGGCCGACGCTCAGTTCGCTCACGCGCGTGGCAGGATCGATGTCCATGTCGATCGTGCGCAACACGTCGCGCGCTTGCGCATACATGCGCGCGCGATCGATGAAGCCGAATCGCGTGCGCGGCTCCTTCGCCAGAAAGATGTTCTCGCCGACCGTCAGGTTCTCGACCACCGCGAGTTCCTGATAAATGATGTTCACGCCAAGCGCGCGCGCGTGATGGCTGTCGGCGAGCGCGACCTCGCGCCCTTCGATGCGGATCGTGCCGCCCGGATCGGGCGCGTACACGCCGGTCAGGATCTTCATCAGAGTACTTTTGCCCGCTCCGTTCTCCCCGGCGAGCGCGAGCACTTCACCGCGATGAATGTCGAGACTGACGCGCTCGAGCGCCTTCACGCCGGGAAATGTCTTCGAGATATCGCGCATCTCGAGAAAGGGCGTCATTTCGTGTAGCTGCCCATGTTGTCCTTCGTCACGACGGTCACGCCGGTGTCGATATCTTTCGACTGCGCCTCCGTGCCCTGAATCTGCGCGACGAGATGCTGAACCGCGAGCGAGCCCATCGTGACCGGGCGCTGAACCATGATCCCCTGTATATAACCTTCCTTCAGGCCTTTGAGCGTATCGGGCAAGTCGTCGAACGCCAGCACTTCGAGCTTGCCCTTCATCGCGCCGAATTCCTTCGTGTTGAGCACCTTCGCCACCGCCGGTCCGCCGACCTGACTCACGCCGAAGATGCCGCTGAGATTCGGATGCGCGCGCAAAGTCGTCTCGACGACGGACACGCCGCGCGCGAGGTCGTCGTCCGTGCCCTGGGTCTCGACGATCCGGATGCCCGGATACTTAGCGAGGCCACGCTTGATGCCCGAGATGCGCTCGTTGAGGTTCACCGCGCCGAGCTGGCCCGTGATGATCGCGACTTCGCCCTTGCCGTTTAACGCACGGCCCATCGTGTCGGCCATCGTCTCTCCGGCCTGCACGTTGTTCGTGCCGATGTACATCGAGCGGCCGCTATTGGGAGAATCGGAGTCGTAGGTCAGCACTTTCACGCCGCTCTTCTCCGCGCGCTTCATCACGCTTTCGACCGACTTCGGCTCGTTCACCGAGATCGCGATGCCGTCCACATGGCGCGAAATCAGGTCTTCGATGATCTGCACCTGCGTCGAACCTTGCGTGTTCTGCGGCACCACCCATTGGTACTTGACGCCGGCCTTGTCGGCGGCGGTCTGGGCGCCCTTGTTGCAGTCATCGAAAAACGGCACCGCGACCTTGGGTATCACGGCGACCGAGATGTCCTTCGCGTCCTTCGCGTGCGCGATGCCGGCACACGCGGCCGACAATGCGAGCAGCGCGCTCGCGACGATTGTTGGCGTGGGTTTCATGCTTCGTCTCCTTTGATTGTTTTCGACCTACACTGCCTCAACGACCCTTGCGACGCACGCGCCAGATGTCGATGCTCACCGCGATCAGGATCACGCAGCCGGTAATCGCCTGCTGCGCATAGGTATCGATGTTCAGCAGCACCACGCCGTTGGTGATGATGCCCGCGAGCGCCGCGCCGATGATCGCGCCCTCCACGCTGCCCGCGCCACCCGACAGACTCGCCCCACCGATTGCCGCCGCCGCGATCACGTCCAGCTCTGCGCCGAAGCCCGAAGCGGGTTCGGCCGATACGAAGCGCGAGAACGCGATCACGCCCGCCATCGACGCGATGAATCCCGACAGCACGTACACCGTGAATTTCACGCGCGCCGTCCGCACGCCCGAGAGGCGCGCAGCGACTTCGTTGCCGCCCGTCGCGTAGACGTGACGACCGAAACGCGTCTGACGCATGACGATGGAGAAAATCACGGTCATCGCGAGCAGGATGACCACCGGAAACGGCACGAAGCCGACATAGCCCTGACCGATGAAGGTGAAGGCATCGGGCACATCGGGCGTGACCGGTACGCCCTTGGTGATGATGTACATGAGCCCGCGTCCGATGGAGAGCGTGCCCAGCGTCGCAATGAAAGGGGGCAACTGGATCCACGTGATCATGACGCCGTTGAACGCGCCCACGACGAGCCCGACGGCGAGCCCGCACAGCACTGCGGCGAACGCGCCCAAGCCATGCTGGAACGCGAGCGCGGTAATCAGCGACGACAGGCCCATCACCGAGCCGACCGACAGATCGATACCGCCCGTGATGATCACGAGCATCATGCCGATCGACATCAGCGCGACGAGCGAGAACGAGCGGAACACGCCCATCAGGTTGTTGGTGGTGAGAAAGTACGGCGAGAACAGGCTGATGAGCAAACCGACGAGCAGCAGCACCGACAGCACATTCAGTTCGCGGATGCGCAGACAGGCGTGCAACACGTCCACGGCGCGGGAGTGCTGCGCGGGTTCCTTCTTCGACGATATTGCGCTCACCGATGTCCTCCTGTTCAGGATGGCGTCGATCTTATGAGCGCACGGGCGGCGAAATCTGTGACGCGCGTCATAGTCGCGCATCGGGGTGAACCCGAATCGATACGCACGCGTGGCTATGACGCGCGTCACAGATTTCGCGCGCCGAACGGCCCTACGATGGGTTCCGTCTGAAGCGGACTACATCAAAAGGAGCCACAGCATGACGAAGCGAGTGATTGTGACCGGCGGCAGCGGACTGGCCGGGAAATGGGTCGTCGAGGATCTGGTCGCGCACGGCTACGAGGTGCTCAACGTCGACCGTGTGCCGATGGCCAAAGCCACCGCGCGCACGCTCATCACCGACATCACCGACGCGGGTCAGGTGTTCAACGCGCTCGCGTCGAGTACCACGTCTAAGGAATTCGACGACGACATCGAGCCGAAGCCGATCGACGCCATCGTGCATTTCGCGGCGATTCCGCGCATTCTCGTCACGACGGATAACGAGGTTTTCCGCATCAACGTGATGGGCACGTACAACATCCTCGATGCGGCGTCGAAGCTCGGCATCAGAAAGGTGATCCTGGCGTCGAGCGAAACGACGTACGGCGTCGTGTTCGCGCACCGGCATCGCGACCCGCAGTATTTTCCGCTCGACGAGGACTATCCCGTCGATCCGATGGACAGTTACGCGACATCGAAAATCATCAACGAGGTGACGGCCAAGGCGTTTCACGCGCGCACGGGCGCGGATATCTACTGCTTTCGCATCGGCAACGTGCTCGACCCGGTCGATTATCAGAAGTTTCCGGTCTGGCTGAAGGATCCGGCGTTGAGAAAGCGCATCGCGTGGAGCTACATCGACGGCCGCGATCTGGCGACGGCTTGCCGGCTTGCGATCGAAAAGGACGGCCTGGGCTTTCAGGTGATGAACGTCGCCGCCGATGATGTGTCGTCCGATCAGCCGACGGCCGCGCTGGTCGAGCGTTTCTATCCTGGCGTGCCGGTGAAGAAGCAACTGGGAGAGTTCGAAACGCTGCTGAGCAACGAGAAGCTCAAACGTCTGCTGGGATGGCGGCAGGCTTACCGTTGGCGCGAACAGGTCGCGAAGTAGAGCGTGCGCGTTTATTGCGAGTTGGTCTCTCTCGTCGGCACGGCGGAAAATGGCGTCATCGGAGCGCAGCGCCCGCTGCGCTCGTTGCCGGGCTGGCGAACGAGAGACATATATGAAGAACTCACGGAAAATCTGGCCGATCTGGTCCGCGTTGATGATCTCGCTCGCCGGCTGTGCGGCAGGCAGCACGTCGGCGGACGGCAGGCATCTGAGCGAGACGCAATGCGGCGACCTCACCGCGCTGAAAAACAACGCTCCGCCCACACGCGAGCGCAACCTGAGTGAATTGGCGGCGCTGAGGGCGGCCGGGTATGACCCGTCGAGGTTCTATGACCCGTACTATCCGGATGATCTGCAGGCGGCGCAACGTCAGGTCGATCGGTGGTATCGGGCGGAATGTCGGGCAGTGCGGTCGGAGTGACGGGCGTGGGGGTGCGTCGATTTATTACGTAATCCTGATTTGTCGGGCGTTGTATTGGGATGATTTTCAATCGTTCGGTGCGGTTTGGCGATGCGTGATAAAGAGCGACGCGCGTTCGTGGACGCACCCATTTGCCGCGCCCTCTTTACTTCCGCGGACTTCTAATGCGCGACGTTGTGCCGGTGGGTGCGCTCCAGCAATTCCACTTCAGGTCCGCTAGTTCCCGTGTGTAGCTCGACTCCGCTCACGTGGCCGCTAGTTCAAGTGCGCCTGACCTCAACATTCCGCGAGTCGAAGAATCGTATCGAATGCTACAGAAGGCGTTCAACTTGTTACGCACACGGCGATTCGACGCTCGTGGGAGCATTTTGAAGCACTAGGTCAGGCTTGCTCGGTGCCGCGCACTGATTTTCCGTGAAACATCCGGTCGACATGCGGGTATCAAACGGCTGAAAGCCTTTCTGCTAGCGGCTCTGGGTCATTGGCGATGTTTGCGCTGATTGTTTCACGGCAAGGCGCGACGTGGCGACACGGGCCGTAGCGCGCATCGTCTCGCCCGGCTCCATCGATGACGCGGGCGCCTCGACGCGCCTGCGATGGTCTCCATACAAACTGTGAGGTAGCAACGCTGTTCGTTGCTTCTGTGAGCACCGCAGTGCCGTCGCGGACGATACGGACGAACGCGCCGAATCTAGCGTAGGTGGCTTTTCGTACCGTTTATGTGGGCTCTTGCAATCTACGGCATTTTTGCCGGCAAGCCTTTTCCTTCGCGCCACTTTTAGTTGACGAGGTTTCGATCGCGTCACGCTGCAGATTAGCAACTGCGCTCTCGCGCGGGTCAGGCTAGTGGGACAGCGCTATGAGAAACCTCCGCCAACAGACCTGCCTGGCGTGGAAAGCCGGTCACAATCAATGCGGTGTTGAGATCTAGGCGTGGACCAGCTTTGGCTGTGGCGGAATGCAAGCGCTCGCAGATAGAGGCGGCGTTTCGGGTGCATCGACAACTGCGGAGAGGGAAGCGAATCCGCGTCGCAGCGATCGGACGGCGTGTAGTTGTGCCAGTGCGGCCTTTTGCTTCTCTTCTACAACAACGTCGGTTCATCCCGTGCGCCGCCTGCCGGTCACGAATAAACCAGGACGGATTCTCAGGCATTTCTGCGGTGTGCCCAACATCCTAGGCACCCAACGCGAACGGGCAACGTGGCCGTTTCGCTTTGGATCGGACCATCGTATGAATGAGTGTGTGGTCTGGGAATTGGAGGTGCGGGAAGGGTGTCCCAAGTCGGGACACTTTCACTGAGTCCGCCGCGCCGCGAGCGCGTAAGAATCGGTGGCCAATAGCTAGCGCTTTTGACCGTGGCGGGCTAGGGACATCGTTCGAAGTCGTTATTGGATCCCGCCTTGCCCTCTGCACCACCGAGTGTCCCAAGTCGGGACACTCTTGACGCCGCTGTCGTCCGCTGAGTTCCACCGCCGTCAGCGTCCCAAGTCGGGACACCCCACTCGATTGCGCGCTCAAAACGCGCGCCGACGCTTAGCCATTGTCCGCAAACAACTGCGTAACCAACTCGCGAATTCGCTTCTCGTTTTCCGCAGTCAGCACGCCCGCCTTGATTTTCACGGTCAGCCCCGCCGAATCCTTCGTAATCGATCCCGCCTGTGATCCGCCGGAAAAAATCTTGTCGATACTTCGATCGCTCACGCTCGCGACGGTCTTGCCGGCATCATCCAAAGCCTGCTTGATCGCCTTCCCCAATTTCGACTGATCCAGATCGCCGGCCACAACTTTCGCCCAGAGGCCCTTGGCAACCTCATGCGCCGCGCCATCCCTTCCACGTAAAACCGACACCACGCCCTCCGCGGCCGTCGCACCCAGCAAGCGAGGTTGCACATCCAGATCCTGAACGACAAATTCAGGTAACTCTCCGAACGACAGATATCGATAAAGCTCCGATCGCGAAATTCCCAACGCCTCCGCCATGCGCTTTCGGTTCGGAAATTCCTTTTCGGTCCGCCGAATCGAACGCGAAATCTCGTAGTCGCACAAATCTTCCCGCGCCACGTTTTCCACAAGCGCCAGCATCGCCATCTCTTCATCAGAAAGTTCGACCACCAAAACCTTGATCGTCTCTTTCCCGATCATCTTGTGCGCGCGCCAACGCCGCTCGCCCGCTACGATCTGATATCCCGCCCCCACGCGACGCACGACGATTGGCTGAACCAGACCCGCCTCGCGAATCGACTCTGCGAGTTGCGCAAGCTTCGCGTCGTTGAAAACCTGCCGAGGCTGCCAAGGATTCGGAACGATCTCAGAAACCGACGCTTCCGACGAAGAACCGGCCTTCTCGAGATGCACGATTCGCTGCTGCGCAGCCGCCAATGCCGCCGCCATCCCTGGCGCGGTGCGCGGACTCGCGGACTTTTCCTGTTGTGGATCGAGCTGGATGTCCTTTGCCGCGCGAACTTCGGCGGTCTTGCTCATCATGCGATCACGAAGGCTGCTCATTGTCCGGCCCTCCATTGGGCGACATATTGGTCATCGATCCACTTGCAGTAATCCACCATCGGCTGCTTTACCCGCGCCAAAGTTTTCGCTACCGTTTCCGCACGCGATAAATCGAACACCGTCGAGAATGCCAACGCGCCGTTACTCATCACGGAACTCGCCGGAATCTCGGTCGTGTGCAGCCAGTCTCCATAAGCGCGTTGAGACCAGGAGCGCACGACCGGTGCCGACGATGTCGTCCCGTAATCCACCCTGGAAAGAAGCACCGAAATGAAGTCGTACGTTTTGTCGACTTCGTGCTGGACGAAACCATTCGCGACTTCCGCGAACAGCGACCAGAACGACACGGAAGAAATAAAGTCGAGGCTCTCCGGCACGAGTGGCATCACCATCGAATCGGCAGCCATCAGCCCGTTGAGCGTCATATAAGAAAGCGACGGCGCTGTATCGAGAATGATGTAGTCGTACTGCGCACGCAGCGGTTCGATGCCCTTGCGCAGCACGGACCAGAATTCGAAATTGGCGTGCGTCTTCTGCGCGGTAGGAAGATGAAACTCGGCATCGTGCAAATAGTTATGTGCCGGAATGACGTCGAGACCGTCCCAGTACGTAGTCTGCACCTTCGAGGAAAGGCCGCCTTCAATCTCCGGATCGTAGATGAACGGCAGGACGGTATCCTCCCAGGTCACGTCCTTTTCCGCATACAGACCACATAGCTCCGAAAGCGATGCTTGTGGATCGAGATCGATCATGAGAACCTTGCGGCCACGCAGACTCAGTCCCTGACCGATACACATCGATGTCGTCGTCTTGCACGAGCCGCCCTTGAAGTTCGCCGTGATCAGCACGCGTCCCCGGTGCTCACGTGTCCCCGTGACGAGCGGCGTCTGATAGATATCCGATACCTGTTGCACCCAGGCACGGGCATCCTTCAAGGAAAATACGCGTGCGCGACCGGTGCCGTGCGTTTCGCCCGGCGGCAACTCACTGCCTTCCTTGGTCGCCAGATAGTTGATTTTCTGACGGTCGATCCCGCACATCTCCGATAGTTCGCCTATCGTAAAGAGGGGCGCGGTCTTTCGCGGCCTGGGTGCGAGGATTTGGTCGCGCAGTTCATTTGTCATCACCGACAAACGTTCGGCGAACTCTCCCAGATTGGAGAGTTTCACCCTTCGATTAATCCCTGGCAGTTCGCTCAAATTCATTCTGATGCTTCCTGTAATGTCGACGGTGAGGCGTTTTATCCACGCTCGCCGCTCTTTCTACGGTTTTGGTTCAACTCGGTGTCGAACCGTAGAATACGCGTGGGCGCGACGGAAAGCCATGGCTATCAGACCAAAATTTGCGTAATGCGGATCGGCGGGCGAAAACTGCTTATTTATCTGAGGCTTGCGCAGTACGCTTTGAGCGATTTCGACATGCGCCTCGCGGAGTCGATGCCGAATGTGTGCGATGCAGCACGCGTTCTATCGTCGAGCCAACACAAAAGACCTCACCCTTGGTGAGCCTCTGGCCGCGAACACTCAGCTGTGCTCTGACGCAATCACAATTCACCTCACCCAACAAAGCGACTTTGCGCAGCAACACTGTCCGTTTTCCTGGCGCGGTCAGTTTCTCGCCTGAAAGCTTCACTCGACGCCGATCTTGCAAAGCGGGTTTGTTCGTTTACTTAAAGAATAAAACTCACCACCACCAACAGCACAACCATAACAATCGAAAAATCAATCACTTAGCGATGTAAAGTGAGAGATATTGTGTTCGAGGTGCTGTTGATTGAGCGTCAAGGTGATGCGTTTACCACGTGACGGTGAGATGCATTGGCGTCGCCGGTGAGATGTTTACGCGTCAGCGGTGAGGGAATTTGTGATGTCCCGCTGACCAAAGTGAGGTTTCCTGTGTCACGGCCTCGAGAAGGTGAGGTGATGTGTGTTGACAGCTCACCTTGTGCCCGGTACCGTACCGCTCGATACCACGAACCACGGCGCCGAATCGGGAGAAGGA